>CALAZI010000179.1 GCA_937895955.1 uncultured Alphaproteobacteria bacterium
CCAAGTTCGAGGCCTACGTTTCGGACGGCGTGAAGAAAGCCGCGCCGAAGGCGTAGACCTCCTCTCGTTTCGATTAAAAGGCAGGCGCGCTTCCGAAAAGAGGCGCGCCTTCTTATATTATTCTTATGAGCGGCCTGACCTGCCTGCGGCGATATTACGATCCGGAAGAAGCGTTTGTCGTCAAAAGCGCGCTTGAGGCCGCCGGCGTCAACGCCATACTCATCGACGAATGTCACCTTGGGGCTAATCCCGCCTTGCGGATCGGCCTTGGCGGTTACCGCCTTTCGGTTCCGGCTCATGAAGAAGCCGCAGCGCTCGAAGCGCTCGCCGAGCTTGAATCCTTTGAATGCGACGAACCGATCGGCGCGGACGTCGCATGCCTTAATTGCGGCGGACGAAAATTTAGGCGCATGCGCAGCATGCGTTGGACGGCTGTCGCTTTTCTGACCGGCAGCGCCTTCGCTGCGCAGAACCGACATGCGCGATGCCTTTCCTGCGGCGAAACCGTCAATTATGATGACAGGCCGCTTACAAGCCGGCTGTTCTTTTTTCTTTCGTCCATGGCGATTCTGGCCTTTATCGCTTGGCAATTTCTGGCGTGATTTCTCATTTAGTTTCTCTCCAGCCAATCGATAGTGGTTCGCCATTTGCGCGATAATTTTTGCGTTAGTTACGGAATTTCTTCGCACCGTCTGGGTGCTCGAATCGAGCGCGCATGCGGGTCGTTGCGATTCTATCCGTAATATCCGTAAGCTTACATTTCGTGCGATTGGGGAATGCGCGCGCGATAGAGCGGCGTTAAAATTCAACATGCGCATCCTCCTTCCTTCGCTTCCTTCCAACCGCCGCTAGCCCCGGCTTTCGCCGGGATGGGCGGGAAACCAATCCGGTTTCCCAACGCCCCATAATCATAAGGCTGCTGGAGAGGGGTGGGATAAGTAGGGGGATAACTTAATCCGGAACGATCATGCCATTGAAAATACTAGTAGAATTTTTCGCCTAAAACGCGATATTTCCGCGCGATTCGCGTCGCTGTCAAAACTTAATCGCGCGCCGCGTAAATCAGAACGCGATGGCCGCGCACGAACTGTTCGTAATCGTCTTTGTCATGTTTCAGGACGTCGATTTCGCCAAAGCCGAATTTCTTCAAAAGAAACGTGAGCGCGCCGAGCGACGGCGTCAGGCAGAAAGTCGTCGCGCCGCCTGACGCGAGTTGCGGCGAATCGACGGTGAGCGAAAAGACGCCCTCGACCTCGCGCTGCCACTGATAGCCGCCCTGTTCAATCCGACCCTTGAAATCGAACGGGAAGACCTGCGTCTCGATGAAGATGTGTTTGCGCGCAAGCTTGCAGGCGAGGCGCAGCACGTGAATCGGGTCTTCAAGATGATACATCAATCCAAACAGCAGCACGAAATCCGCCGCGTCTTTCGGATCAAACCGGCGATAGCGAAGATCGGTCTGCTCGAAAGAAACGTTTTCGACATTCAGCAAGTCGCAGATGAGCCGCGCGCCGTCGATGCTTTCCTGCCGATATTCAAGCCCCTGCACAGTCTTGAAGTGTTTTGCGAGCTCAACTGAAAAATAACCTTCGTGGGAAGCAAGATCGAGCGCGGTTTCAGCCCGGGCGTTCGGGACGCGCGACTTGATGATATTGACGAGCGCATCGCGGCGCGCGGTATGAATTTTTTCGACGGCGTCGCTGAGGTGCGTTTTCGTGACCGCTCCGTCCGGCAAGGGAAAGCGATAAAACCAGTTCCGCTCTTTCGCTTTCGCGAGCATTTCATTCCTGTCGGCCATGCCTTGATCCTGTTTCACCCGATAGCCGTTAGAAACGACGTCGCGCGCAAAGTCTATCCGCAGCCGGCGATGTCGGCGGCGAGCGCCTTCGCCGTCCTGATGCCGTCAATCGCGGCGGAATAAATGCCGCCGGCGTAGCCCGCGCCTTCGCCCGCCGGATATAATCCGTCTACGGAAAGGCTTTGATGGTCGGCGCGGCGCGTCATGCGGACGGGGCTCGACGTGCGCGTTTCAACGCCGGTCATCACTGCGTCATCCATGTCGTAGCCCTTGATCTTCCGCCCGAAGACCGGAAGCGCCTCCTTGAGCGCCTCGACGGCCCAGCCTGGAAGACACGAAGACAAATCCGTCGGCGTGACGCCCGGCCTATAGGAAGGTTCGACGCTGCGCATCTCCGTCGAGGGAACGCCTTTCAAAAAATCGCCGACAAGCTGCGCCGGCGCGCGCCATGTCGACCCGCCTGCGGCATAGGCCTTTTCTTCCCAATGGCGTTGAAAGGCGATTCCGGCGAGCGGGTTTTCGCGCGCGTCGCCCGGAAAATCGTTCGGAGTCAGCGACACGACGAGGCCCGAATTGGCGTTTCGTTCCTTCCTTGAATATTGGCTCATGCCGTTAGTGACGAGACGCCCCTCTTCCGACGCCGCCGCGACGACCGTGCCGCCGGGGCACATGCAGAAGGAATAGACCGTGCGGCCGTTCTTCGCCTGATGCGACAGGCGGTATTCGGCTGCGCCTAAAATCTTGTTCCCGGCGCACTCGCCGAATTGGGCGCGATCGATGATCGATTGAGGGTGCTCGATGCGAACGCCGATCGACAAGGGCTTCGCCTCAAAGAAGACGCCGCGCCGATGCAGCATTTCGAACGTGTCGCGCGAGGAATGACCGAGCGCCATCACGACATGGCTCGCAGCAATCGTCTCGCCATTCTCCAGAACGACGCCTTCGATCCTTTTGCGCTCGCCGCCCGAAAGCGCGATATCGGCGACGCGCGCCTCGAACCGGAATTCCCCGCCGAGCGCCTCGATCTTTGCGCGGATGTTCTCGACCATCGAGACGAGGCGGAACGTGCCGATATGGGGATGGGCGACATAAAGGATTTCGTCGGGCGCGCCCGCCGCGACAAACTCCTTCAGCACCTTGCGCCCCAAAAATTCCGGATCGCGGATCTGGCTGTAGAGCTTGCCGTCCGAGAATGTGCCGGCGCCGCCCTCGCCGAACTGAACGTTCGAGGCGGGGTTCAATACGCGCTGGCGCCAGAATTTGAACGTGTCGACAGTTCGTTCCCGGACGATCTTGCCGCGTTCGAGAATGATCGGCCTGCAGCCGGCCTCGGCGAGGATGAGCGCGGCGAAAATCCCGCAGGGGCCGAAGCCGACGACGATGGGGCGCTCAGCGCCCGCTGGCGCCTTCGCCGCCGGCCGGAAACTCATGTCCGGCGTCTTGCCGATATAGGGATCGCGCTCGAAGCGTTTGAGGACCGCCGCCTCATCCGCCGCTTCCACGTCGACGATATAGACGAGCTGGATATTCTTCTTTTTGCGCGAATCCGCCGCGCGCTTGTAAACGGCGAAATCGACAAGATCGGCGTCGTTCATTTCAAGACGCGCGAGAAGCGCCGCCTTCAGGGCGGGCGCGTCATGATCGAGCGGCAATCTGATTTCCTGAACGCGGATCATCTCGGGCTTGGCGTCGGCTTCTGCGCTCTCCTTTAGAGCCCGGCTCGCCGCGCGCAAGGCGATTCCGGGCTGTCGCGCTCTTCGCCGCCGCGCTATAGGTCTTCAATGCTGAAAAAAATCCCCCAGCCGATTATCGATCTCTACGACGCCTTCACCCATGGCGCGATCGACCGGCGGTCCTTCCTCGACCGCCTGGCGAAACTCGCCGGCGGCGGCGCGGCTGCGACGGCGCTCCTGCCGCTTCTCGCCAATGATTACGCCCGCGCGGCGATCATCGCAGAGGATGACGAACGGCTTTCGACTGCGACAGTCAAATTCGACACCGGCGCCATCCTCGACATCATCGAGCCTGAAACGGCGAACGGCGCCGCCGCGCCGACGAAGCACCTGCCTTTCGTCACCGCCTATCACGCGCGGCCGAAAGACAGGTCGATCTCGCCGGCGATCATCGTCATCCACGAAAATCGCGGGCTCAATCCGCACATTAAGGACGTCGCGCGGCGCATCGCGCTTGAAGGCTTTCACGCTTTCGCCGTCGACATGCTCTCGCCCTATGGCGGAACGCCCGAAGACGAAGACGGCGCGCGGGCGTTGATCGGCAAATTGAATCCGGAAAAGACAACCGCCAAGCTCGCGAAAATCGTCGAACATCTCGCGCTTGTGAAAACCCATCAGCGCATGGTCGGCGCGGTCGGCTTTTGCTGGGGCGGCGGCATGGTGAACCGCCTCGCCGCGGCGTCGCCCCATCTCGCCGCGGGCGTCGCCTATTACGGTCGACAGATCGCCGCCGAGGAAGCTGCGAAAATCAAGGCGAAGCTTATGCTGCATTACGCCGGCGAGGATGAGCGCATCAACGCCGGGATCGCCGATTACGAAGCCGCGTTGACATCGGCCGGCGTCGATTATCGCCTTTTCATGTATGAAGGCGCGCAGCACGCCTTCAACAATGATGCGAATGAAGCGCGTTATGACAAGACGGCCGCCGATCTCGCCTGGACCCGCACGATCGCCTTTTTCAACGAAACCCTGCAACCGAAGTGACGCCGCATGATTGCGAAAAATCTCTTGATCGCCCTCGCCCTGTTCTCAGCCTCGGCAAGCGCGGCGGCGGCGAAAGACAGCCGCAAGGATCTCGTCAAACTCTGGAAGGATTGGCGCGCGTTCGAGGCGCCGGTCGTTGAGAATTGCGCGCCGGATTATTCGCCGGCGGCGATGACGAAAAAGGCCGAAGGACTGGCGACCTTCAAGGCGCGGCTCGCTGCAATCAACCCGGACAAATGGACCGCGCGCGACACGACCGACTACGCGCTTGTCGAAGCGGAGATGAACGGGCTCGATTTCGACCTGCGCATCTTGCAGCCCTGGGCGCGCGATCCCTCTTTCTACGCCAGCGTCTTCGCGGAAGAGAGCGATGTTCCCGAACATGAAGGGCCGAACGCCCGGCCCGCGATCGACCTTTACGACTATTCCTATCCCTTATCCGCGAAAGACCAGAAGGATCTCGCCTGCCGCCTCGGCGCCGTTCCGGCCTTGCTGGAACAGGCGAAGGAAAACCTGAAAGGCTCGAACGCGCGCGATCTGTGGACCTATGCCGACCGCGCCTTTCGCTGGCAGGCCGAAGCGCTCGACGCCCTTGAGGCTGGAACGCTTTCGATGCGCACGCTTGAAGGAACGGTCAAAGGCTCGCTTGACGGCGCGGGCGCCGACCTTCGCGCCGCGGTCGACGCCGCGCAGGAAGCGACCGCGGATTTCCGCGCCTTCATCGCGGCCGAAGCGCCGTCGAAAACCGGACCTTCGGGCGTCGGCAAGGAAAATTACGACTGGTCCATGAAAAACGTTCATCTCGTTTCCTATGGTTGGGATGAACAAGTCGCGCTCCTTCGCCGCGAGCTTGAACGCGCCCGCGCCTCCCTCGCGCTAGAAGAGTTTCACAATCGCGGCGCAGCGCCGCAATCGCCGGTCGATGACGAGGCGGCCTATATGGAAATGG
Source organism: uncultured Alphaproteobacteria bacterium (assembly GCA_937895955.1). Classification (GTDB taxonomy): domain Bacteria; phylum Pseudomonadota; class Alphaproteobacteria; order Caulobacterales; family Parvularculaceae; genus Amphiplicatus. The sequence goes on from CALAZI010000179.1 coordinate 5,465, forward strand.
CGCGCGCCAAGATGAAGGCGCTCGCCGATTTCCTGATCGACGGCGGCCTCGTCGCCGAGAAAACCTATTATCGCGAAGCGCTCGACAATGAGATCGGCGGCTATACGCCCCCTGAAGAGAGAAATTTTTTCAGCCACGGCGCGGCGCGCGACCCCTCGCCGCTCTATTCGCATTTCTATCACTGGATCGAACTCGCCATGCGCAAGCATGAGCCGCATAAGAGCCCGATCCGCGCCGCCGAGCCGCTTTACGACATCTATGACAGCCGGTCGGAAGGCCTTGCGACGGCGGTCGAGGAACTCTTCATGCAGGCGGGGCTTTACGACGACAATCCGCGCAGCCGCGAGATCGTCTGGATCATGCTCGCCAATCGCGCCGCGCGCGGCCTCGCCTCGCTGTATGTGCAGTCGAACGACATGACTCTCGATGAAGCCGGCAAGTTCCATGCGAGCTGGACGCCGCGCGGCTGGTCCGATGCGACAAGCGATCTCGTCGGTTTTGAGCAACTTCTCTATCTGCGCCAACCCGGCTACGGGACAAGCTATGTCACCGGCAAGCTGGAGCTTGACCGCCTGATCAGCGATTACGCCTTCATGAAAGAGCAAAAAGGCGAGATTTTCAGCCTTCCGGAGTTTTTCCGCGACATGAATGCGGCGGGCGTCGTTCCGTTTTCCCTGATCAGCGAGGAAATGGCGCTGAAAGGAACGTCTTATTCGGATGATGGCGACGCTGAATAAGGCTTTTGTCGAAAAGAAACGGGGACGCGCCGTCATCGATCGACGATTCAAAAAGGATTTTCCATGAAGTTCATTCTCGCCGCTCTGGCCATATTGGCCGCCGCCGGACCCGCCCGCGCCGATAGCGCCGCCGCGCTGCTTGACCGTCTTGAAGGCGACTGGGTTGCAGCCGGCGAGGCGTTCGGCGCGCCCGCTGACAGTCAGATGCGATGGACGCCGGCGCTGGGCGGAAAATTCATGCGCCTTGAATACCGCATCGAGATGCGGCCCGCCGGCAAAGAACCGTCAGTTTTCGAAGGCGTCGCCTTTTACGATCGCGTCGACGGCGAACGCGCCTTCTGGGCGGACAATTCAGGCGACTTGCACCCGATCCGCGCTGAAACCGACGGCGCTGCGCTGATTGCGCATTGGGGCGTCGCCGGCGCAAAGCAGGGTCGCACGCGCTATGAAGCGACGGTTGAAGGAAAGGTCGCGGTGACCGACTGGCTCCTGACGAAGGAAGGGTGGCGGCGCTTCAATGCGACAACATTCGAACGCCGCAAGGACGACTGAACGGGATCAGGCGAGTGGGCAAGGCTGAGTACATCCCGCAGCTTTACGGGCGGTCGAAAGGCCATGCGCTGCGCGACGGCCATCGCCGACTGATGACGGAATTGCTGCCGCGTGTCGCGGCGCCCGACCCCAATGCGGGTCCGATCGATCTCGCGGCGCTTTTTCCGGGCAAGGAGGAATTCGCCCTTGAGGTCGGTTTCGGCGGCGGGGAGCATCTCGCCTGGCAAGCCGCGCGAAATGCGACGGCCGGCTTCATCGGCGCTGAACCCTTTCTCAACGGCGTCGCCAAGCTTCTGGCGCTGATCGACGAGCAAAAGCTCGACAATATCCGCGTCTGTCACGGCGATGCGCGCCCGCTGATCGAGGCGCTGCCGGACGGGCGCTTCTCACGCATTTTTGTTCTGCACCCTGATCCCTGGCCGAAAAAACGTCATTACAAACGACGCATGATTTCGCCCTGGTTCTTCAACGAGGCGGCGCGGCTTTTGAAACCGGGCGGGCGTTTGCGAGTCGCGTCCGATATTCCGGACTATGTGCGCTGGACCTTGATGCATGCGCAAAAGGCGACGGCGTTCGAGTGGACGGCGGAACGGGCCGCCGACTGGAAGGAACGTCCCGCCGACTGGCCGCAGACGCGCTATGAGGCGAAGGCGATAAGGGAAGGCCGAGCGCCCTGTTATCTCGAATTCCGGAGAAGATGATGTTGCGTCCCCTGTCGTTGCTCGCCGTCGCGCTTGCGCTTTCGGGCTGCGTCGAAGCGACGATCGCCTGGACCAATCTGAAACCGGACGGGCCGGAGGCGGCGCCGGCGCTCGCCTATGCGAGCGTCGAAGACTGGGAAGCGAACGGCGCGCCTCAGGCGCGCGAGAAATTGCAGCGCCGTATCTACGGCTTCATGCCGGAACGCTCGTCGAGCCGCACCATTGAGCGCAAAACGCTCAACGCCGAGGCTTTCGGTGGCGCAGGCGTTCTTGAAGAATACCGCATCGGCGCCGCAATGGCCTATGGCGACGGCCTGATCGAAACGCGCTCGCGCGACGATGCTGACGGTTTCATCATGAACGTGGTCAGCCCGAAGGGCGACGGCCCCTTTCCCGTCATCCTGATGGAGACCTTCTGCCCGCGCTGGTCGACGATTCCCGACGAAAGCGTCGCCGGCGCGCCCGATGAAATGAAAAAGCGCGGCGGCTTCAGTCTCGAGACCTATATATTCGGCCGCTATATCTGCACGCCGCCGATCGAGGAGATTCTCGGCGCCGGCTATGCGATCGCGACGATCTTTCCATCGGAATTCGTTCCCGATCGCCGCGCGGAAGGGCTCGCCGAATTAAAACGCCTCACCGCCGGTCACGCCGATGACGAAACGCGCCTCGGCGCCATCGGCGCCTGGGGCTGGGCCTATTCGCGCATGATCGACGTTCTCGAGCAGGATACCCGCTTCGACCGGGACGCGATGATCGTCTGGGGCCATTCGCGCTACGCCAAGGCGGCGCTCGTCGCCGCCGCGTTCGATCCGCGCATTGACGGCGTCATCGCGCACCAGTCGGGAACCGGCGGCGCTTCGCTCAACGCCGACAAGAAAGGCGAAAGCATCAAGGGCATCACCAAGAATTATCCGCACTGGTTCGCGCGGAGCTACCGCGAAGACAATCTCGACGGCTACGACCAGCATATGCTGCTGGCGCTGATCGCGCCGCGCCCCGTGCTGCTCGGCAACGCCCGCCGCGACGTCTGGTCCGATCCCAACGGCGCCTTTCGCGCAGGGCTCGGCGCCGACCCCGTCTACAGGCTTTACGGCGAACGCGGCCTTGATCAGGACCGGTTGAAACCCTACGACCCGACAATGGAAATCGCCTTCTGGATCCGTCCCGGCACGCACGGCGTCGTCAAGGAGGACTGGCCGGCGTTCCTTGAATTTCTGCAGGCGCATTTCGCGCCGGAAGACGATCATGGCGGCGGACGGATCATTTCAGCAGGACACGATTGAGAAAGCGCTCGCCGCGCTTTACGCCGACGCGCCGACAAGCGTTTCCTTCCGCAAGCTGCGAAAGCGCATCCTTCGTCAGACGCAGGAAGCGATCAGCGCCTATTCGATGATTGACAAGAACGCGGCGCGGCCGCGCTGGCTCGTCTGCCTGTCGGGCGGAAAAGATTCTTATTCGCTTCTCGCCGCCCTTCTCGATCTTCAATGGCAAGGCGCGCTTCCCGTCGATCTTCTCGCCTGCAATCTCGATCAGGGACAGCCGGGTTTTCCCAAACACGTCCTGCCGGAATTCCTTGAAGGGCTCGGCGTTCCCTTTCGCATTGAGTCGAAAGACACCTATTCGATCGTCACGGAGAAAATCCCGGAAGGGAAAACCTATTGCTCGCTTTGCTCGCGCCTGCGCCGCGGGCATCTTTACCGCATCGCGCGCGAGGAAGGCTGCTCTGCGATCATTCTCGGTCATCATCGCGACGACGCGCTTGAAACATTCCTTCTCAATCTCTTCCACGGCGGAACCTTGAGCGCCATGCCGCCGAAACTTCTGAATGAAGAGGGCGATCTTCTCGTCCTGCGCCCCCTCATTCATTGCGCCGAGGACGATCTCGCCAAATTCGCCGAGGCGATGAAATTCCCGATCATCCCCTGCGATCTCTGCGGCAGCCAAGACGGCCTGCAGCGCGCGGCGATGAAAAGGCTGCTCGACGAATGGGAAATGAGGGCCCCGGGGCGGCGCGCGACGATGTGGCGGGCCCTGCAAAACGTCAAAAAAACCCAGCTCGCCGATGCGGCGCTTAACGATTTCGCGAGTCTTTTCCCGAAGAACGGCGCGTAAGCCTTGCCAGAAAAAGCCGAACGAGCGCTCAGATTGCCGCGATGACGACCGCCAGCGAAATTCCCGCCCGTGACGCGCGCGCGCGATGCGCGGTCGGCATCGTCATCATCAATTTCAGGACGGCGGGGCTGGTGAAGGATTGCCTCGCCGCGCTCGGCCCAGAGCTTGAGGAAAACGACGCCCGCGTCGCTGTCGTCGACAATTTCTCCAATGACGGGTCGGCGGACGAGATCGCCGACTGGCTGAGGCGCGGCGATTTGTGGAAGTCGCGCGTTGCGCTCATCCGATCGCCGTCGAATGAGGGGTTTTCCGGCGGCAACAATATCGGGATCAACGCGCTCGACGCCGACTGTTACGTCTTGTTGAATTCCGACACGCTGATGCGCCCCGGCGCGTTGAAAGCGATGGTCGATGCAGCCAAGCGCGAGGAAAAAGCCGGCCTTATCGCGCCGCGTTTGGAATATCCGGACGGCGCGCCGCAGGATTCCGCCTTTCGATTTCACTCGCCCCTGTCGGAATTTTTGAGCGCCGCCGAGACCCGTCCGCTTGATAAAATATTCGGCTTTGCGAACGTCCCGATGCCGGTTTCCGAAACGCCGATGAATTGCGACTGGGCGAGTTTCGCCTGCGTCCTCCTGAAGCGCGAAGCGATCGAGGATGTCGGGCCGATGGACGACGGCTATTTCATGTATTTCGAGGACGCCGATTATTGCCGCGCGCTGAAAAAGGCGGGCTGGCGCGTCGTCTACGATCCTTCCGCGCGCGTCGTTCATCTGCGCGGCGGCTCATCGCCGGTCAAATCATCGATGAAGGCGAAGAAACGCCCGCCCGCCTATTATTACGCGGCGCGCACGCGCTATTTCCGCAAGGCCTACGGCCCGCTCGGGCTTCCGGCGGCCAATCTGATGTGGCTCGCCGGGCGCGGCGTTGCGCGCTTGCGCTCTCTCTTCGGCAAACCCGCGCCGCTTCTGTGTGAAAATCAGGGCGCTGATCAATGGATGAACTGGCGCGCGCCGCTCGGCGACAGGAGAGCGCCGGAATGACCCTCCCCGATTTCGTCATCATCGGCGCGATGAAATGCGGCACTTCCACGCTGCATGCGCAATTGGCTGCGCAACAGCAATTTTTCATGTCGGAGCCGAAGGAGCCGAATTTTTTCTCCGACGACGCCGTCTACGCGAAAGGCGAGAAATGGTATCGCGGGCTATTCGCCGATGCGCCGGCGGGCGCCATTAAAGGCGAGTCCTCAACGCATTATGCGAAACTGCCGACCTATCCGCAGACGATCGAACGGCTCGCGGCGCTGATCCCGGAGGCGAAATTCATCTATGTGATGCGCGATCCGGTCGACCGGCTCATTTCGCATTACATCCACGAATGGACGCAGGGCGTCATCGCCTGCCCGATCGACGAGGCGATTGATAAGCACCCCGAACTCATCGCCTATTCGCGCTACGCCTATCAGCTTGAGCCGTGGGTTCGCCGCTTCGGCAAGGAACGCATCCTGCCGGTGATGTTCGAGACGATGACGAAAAAGAAAGACGCTGAACTGAAACGCATCGCGGCGTTTCTTGGCGCCGAAGGCGATGTCGCCTGGAAGGACGATCTTGAGGCGCAAAACGTTTCAGCCGAGCGCATCAGAAAATTTCCGGGCTATTCGCTGATCGTCGACAATCCGGTCGCGACTTTTTTGAGGCGCACGCTCGTGCCGCAACGCTTGCGCGACCGCGTCAAATCGAATTTGCAGATGCGCGAGCGGCCGACCTTGTCCGAGAGCCGGCTCGCCGCGCTCAATGATATTTTCGAGCGCGACCTTGCCGCGCTCGAACCGCTCATCGGCGCGCGCGATCTTTGCATGGAATATTTTCGCCGCCTTCGTAATTAGCCGCTATGACGAGCCGATAATCTGCGCTCATTCCGGCGGAAGCCGGAATCCGGTTGCGCAGTTGAGCACATTGAGCCGTGGATCCCGGCTTTCGCCGGGATGAGCGCTAAATTGTAGTTAAACGCCTTAGCCGCTGATCCATTCGGTCAGGCCTTCGCGACGGTGAACTTCCTTCAACCCGTCACGCTGTTTCATGCGCGCAAGATAGGCGTCGACATGCGGCCAGCGTTGCGCGGGTTTCGGCATGCCGCGCGACCAGCGCGCCAGCATCGTCATCAGAAAATCGGGCGTCGTCATCGTGTCGCCCAGAAGAAATGCGCGACCGTCGGAAAGTTGCGCGTTAATCGACGACCAAGAAGCCTCGACCCGCGCGCGCGCCTTTTCTTTCGCGGCGTCGACGTTTTCCTCGCCCGCCGCTTCGTCCGGATAAAACCAAAGTCGAAACGCCGGCTGCATCGTGTTCGCGAGATAGAACATCTGCCGAAGATACCGCCGCCGCAAAGCCTCGCCTGGCGCGACGTGAAAGCCGGCGTCTGCGTGTTGCTCGGCGAGCCACATCAAGATCGCCGCCGTTTCAGTGAACGGTTCGCCGTCGACGATGAGCGTCGGCACCATGCCGGCCGGATTTACTTTTAGATAATCCGCAGACTTTTGTTCGCGCTTTTCGAAATCGATTTCGACCATTTCATATGGCGCGCCGATTTCGATCAGCAGCCAGTGAACGGCGAAGCTCGCTGCGCCTGGGGCGTAATAGAGTTTGTACAAAGGAAGGGCCTTTCAGGGACGGCCCGCCCTCTTACGCATATCGCCGTCCGCCGCCAAAGATCCCGCCGAGAATGCCGAACACGATCGAGAGAGCGAGGAAGCCGGCGAGGAAGCCGCCGCCGCCATAGGCGAAGCCTTCCGGCGTCGCCGGGACCGCCGGCTTGAAGACGCTGTAGACGCTCTCGGCGATGTCTT
>CALAZI010000180.1 GCA_937895955.1 uncultured Alphaproteobacteria bacterium
GGGCGTGGGGTTCGTGCGGGTTCCATTCGAGCGCCAGCTGGAACATGTCATAGGCACCACGCTTGTCGCCGCCGGCGAGCATGATTTCGGCGAGCGCGATTGAGGCTTCGAACTGGCGCGGCTCCAGCTCGATTGCGCGCGTGAAATCGCCAATGGCGCCGACCTGATCGTCGTTGCGAAGGCGCACGGCGCCGCGCAGCGCATAGGCTTGCGCAAAGCTCGGGCTGAGGCCGACCGCGTGGTCGAGGAGCGCGGCGGCGAGATCGTAGGCGCCGGCGTCCGCCGCCGCCTCGGCTCTGGCGAAAAGAACGTCGACCGTATCGCTCTGGCTGTCGCGCCAGATCTCTTCGATTCGCTCGATTGTCGCGTCGGCGCTTTGGCCGTCGCCGGTCCTAAGCTCCTCGAAAAGCGCGTCGAGGCGCTGATCGGTCTGGTCGGCAAAGGCCGGGACCGGGGCCGCAAAGGCCGCCCACAAGGCGATGAATAACGCGAACCGCATCGGCGCAATCATACGCCAGCGCGGTAATTAAGCCAATGAAATCTTGGAGATAGCCGCTTGTCGCGCGGCGGGGCGGATCAGCCCTGGCGGGCCTTGAAGCGCTTCTGGGTCTTGTTGATGACGTAGACCCGGCCCTTGCGACGAACGACGCGGCAGTCCTTGTGGCGCGATTTCAATGACTTGAGCGAGCTTCTGACTTTCATGGCGGTCGTCCAAAGGCGTTAAATGCGGAGCGCGGCAGATAGGCTGGCCCCGCCGCCCTGTCAACAGGCCGGCGACAGGAACGCCGCCCTGGGGCCGGTTTTTCGAGAATTCGCCGCTTCGCCGGGGATTTAAAGCCGGACGCGGCAGGGTCCGTATCGACCGCGCCTATGGCGCCTTCCCGTCTTTTAAGGTTCAACTCGCCCGAAATTTGCCCATTTTTTCACTATCCGATTGTTACGGCTCAGCCCAGAGTTCAAACCGTTCTTCGGAGCCGCCAAGCATATGCGTTTCAGTTTCGGGTTTGCGGTCGCCGTTTTGGCGGCCGTCTTTTTGTTTGGTTGCTCCAGCGGATCGTCGAGCCCTCCATCGGGCGGACCGTCGACGCCGACCAACCTCACCGGTTCGGCGCCGACCGGAACCACGGCGAGCCTCAGCTGGACCGGCGGAGCGCCGTTCACCGGCTACCGGGTTTACCGCAATGACGTTCAGGTCGGGACGACGACTTCAACGACGTTCACGGATACCGGGCTGAACGCCGTCACGGCTTACCGCTATTTCGTGCGCGGCGAGACGGCGAGCGGGCTTTCCGGCGCCAGCAACACGATCACGGTGACGACGCCGAACATGTTGTCGTTGTCGCTGTCGAAGCTTCTCGATCCCGCCATGCGCAGCGCCATGCTGGTTCGCGATATCGAATTCGACGCAGCGGGGAACATCTTCGTTACGGGCGGCGCCTATTCGACGAATTTCCCGACGACGCCCGGCGCCTATGACCGAACATTCGCTTCAGGCGGCGCCAGCACAGGTTCCGCGGGGCCCTCCGACGTATTCGTCATGAAGTTCAATCGCGCCGGCGCGCTCATCTGGTCTACGCTGATCGGCGGGCCGAATTACGATCGCGCTTACGGCATTGAAATTGCGCCGGACGGCGGCGTCATCGTCGCGGGGCGCGCGGGCGAAGGCTTTCCGACGACAGCCGGGGTCGTGCAACCCGCCTTCGCCGGCGATTCAAACGCCAATAATCTTTACGGCAAGCAGGACGGGTTCATCGCCAAACTGTCGGCTGACGGATCGGCGCTGTTGTGGTCAACCTATTTCGGCGAGGCCAATCGCGGATACATTCGCGATGTCGGTGTCGATTCAAACAACAAGGTTTACGTCGCCGGGCCGTTTTTCGGCGGCCTCGCCCATATCACGCCGGGCGCCGTTCAAACCAGTCCGAACGGGAACAGCGACCTTGTCTACGCCCGGTTGAGCGCCAACGGCGCGACGGTCGAATACGCAACCTATCTCGGCGGCAATGAAGGCGCCGGCAATATGGCCGGCCCGCCGTCTATCATCGTAACCGCCAACCGAAACGTCTATCTCGCGGTTCCGGAAAACGGCGGCGGCGCGCCGACAACGCCTAACGCATTTCAAAGGAACAACGCCGGCGGCGCGGATCTCCTGCTTGCGCGTTTCGATGCCTCCGACAGTCTCGTTTACGCGACCTATCTCGGCGGGTCGGGCGTTGAAGACATCGAAACGCACAATATCGCCGTCGACAGCGCCGGCCGTCTCGCCATTTCGGGCTCATCATCATCGTCGAATTATCCGACAAAGATCGATTCCTATCAGCCGAGTTTCGGCGGCGGATCGACTGATGCGGTCGTTTCGATCCTGTCTGCGGACGGATCGTCTCTCGTCGCGTCGACCTATATCGGCGGCGCCGGCAATGAGAACGTGCAAGGAATAAAATTCGCGCCGGACGGGCTTTTGTTCGCATCGGGCGAAACGAGTACGGCGTCATTGCGCACGACATCGAACGCCGCGCAGAAAAACGCGGCGGGCGGCGTTGACGCTTTTCTGATCGCCCTGCTTCCCTCGCTCAAAGGGGCGCCTTACCTCTCTTATTTCGGCGGGTCGGGCGATGATTCAGCCCGCGCGCTCGATATCGCGGCCGACGGCGCGGTCGGCGTCGCCGTCAATACGAGATCGCCGAATTTCCCGGTGACCGGCGGCGGCTCAACGGCGCCCAACCCGGGAAGCGCGCAGACCGGCGTGTGGTCGCTGCTCGTTCCTTAAGCGTTCAACCCGCGTTTCGCCGCTGCGCGCCGCTGTCGGGAATAAGACGGTCGGCGCTGAACGGATAAAGCCCGGCGGCGCCGAGCATCCACGCCGTCAGCGCGCCGCGGAATACGCCGTCATAGGCTTCGTCGAGAATGTTGAGCCCGCCGGCATAGGCGCCGAAGGCCGGCATGATCAGCCGATCGCCGTCGGTTGCGAAACAGCGCCGGCGGATGAGCCGCGTCTCGGCGCGCACGCGCGCAACCGGATGAAAGTGACCGGAAATTTCGCCGCGCTCATGATAGGCGGCGGCCTCATGACGAAACATCAGCCGCCCGGTCAGCAACGCGCCTTCAACCGCGCCGCCGAAGCGCGCCGGCGGCGCCGGGTCATGATTGCCGAGAATCCACATCCAGCGAACGGATGCGACCATCGCCTCAAGCAGCGCCGCGTCTTCCGCATCCATGCGCGCTTCCGATCCGCCGTCGTGAAAGGCGTCGCCGAGGGAAATGACCGTCGTCGGTTTCAATTCGCGGATCGTCGATGCGATGCGCTTTAGCGTCGCGCGCGTGTCATAGGGCGGCAGGAACACGCCCTTCATCGCGAAATGCGATCCCTTTTCGAAATGGAGATCGGATACGATCAGCGTCTCGCGCGCCGGCCAATAAAGCGCGCCGTTCGCTAGCGCTATCAGGCGCTCAAGATTGACGATGATTTCCGTCTGCGGCGTCACCGTCGCATCGCCTCCGCAATGAGCGCGTCAGAGGCGTCTTTCAGCATCGCCTCCTGCGCCTCGCCGACAATCGTCTCTTTGTTTATTTCGAGCATGATGGGGACCGCAAGCGGCGAGACGCGGGTCAAGCGCGCATGGCGCAGCCGTCCCTTCACCCGTGTCAAAAGCGCCTGCAGGCGCGCAAGATCAAGATAGCCGCGCGCGGCGTCCGCCCAAGCCGCCTTCATCAGCAGATGATCGGGCTCATGCTCCTTCAGCACGTCGTAAATGAGGTCGGACGAAAACGCGACCTGTCGACCCGTCTTCTGCTGTCCGGGATGGCGGCGGTCGATCAGCCCGGCGATGACGGCGCAATCGCGAAAGGTTCGTTTCATCAGCACCGATTCGGCGAGCCAGCTTTCCAGATCATCGCCGAGCATGTCCTCGTCAAAGAGCGCATCCATGTCGAGACCGCTCATGTCCCGCCTGCCCCAGATCGACAAAGAATACTCAGTCGGCACGAATCCGAGCGGCTGCGCCCCGGCGCGTTCGAGGCGGCGCGTCAACAACGTGCCGAGCGTTTGATGCGCAAGCCGGCCGTCGAACGGATAGCAGACGAGAAAATGACGGTCGTTATGCGGGAAGGTTTCGATCAGCATCTCGTCGATATCGGGAATGATCGAGACGTCACGCTGGATTTCCAGCCATTCGCGCAATTGCTCCGGCAGATGGCGCCAGTTCGCTTCATCGCGGATCATCCGCCGAACGCGCGAGGCGAGATAGGTCGTCAGCGGAAACTTGCCGCCGTTCCATGAGGGAATTCTCGGTTCTTCGTCCGGCGCGCGCGTGACGAAGGCGTCCATCCCCTCAGCGCCTTCAAAGCGCAGCACCTCGCCGGCGAAAATGAAGGTGTCGCCGGGCGCCAATCCCTCAATGAACCATTCCTCCATCGTGCCGAGCTTTCGCCCCATCGCGCGGCGGCCGGATTTTCCGATCAGGCGAATATTATAGGACGGCGCGTCGACGATCGTTCCGGCGTTCATGCGGTGCTGCTGCGCGACTTGCGCGTTGCGGATGCGGTAAAGCCCTTCCGGCGTTTTGACGATACGCCTGAAGCGTTCATAGGATTTGAGCGCATAGCCGCCGGTCGCCGCGAAATCGACCGCCTGATCGAACGCCGCGCGCGCAAGGTCGCGAAACGGGGCCGCCGCTGTCACCTCCGCATAAAGATCGTCCGGCGCAAAGGGCGCCGAACAGGCGACGCCGAGAATATGCTGGGCGAGAACGTCGAGCGCGCCTTCGCGCGCCTCCTCGCCGTCAAGCGCGCCCTCATCGATCGCCTCCTTCGCCGCGATGCATTCAAGCACTTCAAAGCGATTGCCCGGAATGAGCAGCGCGGCGGACGGCTCGTCCATGCGGTGATTGGCCCGTCCGATGCGCTGCGTCAGCCGGCTTGCGCCTTTCGGCGCGCCGATCTGGATGACGAGGTCGACATCGCCCCAGTCGATTCCAAGGTCCAAGGTCGACGTGCAAACGACCGCGCGCAAAATTCCGCGCGTCATCGCCGCCTCAACCCTTCGCCGTTGCTCGACGTCAAGCGATCCGTGATGCAGCGCGATCGGCAGATTGTCGTCATTCATCGACCAAAGCGCCTGAAAGGTCATTTCCGCCTGGCTGCGCGTGTTGACGAAGACGAGCGTCATTTTCGCGGCGCGGATCGCATCGTAAACGTTGCGCCAGGCGTGACGCGCCGAATGGCCGGACCAGGGAATGCGCCGCTCGACATCGAGAACGCAGACTTTCGGCCGCACGCCGCCTTCAGCACGGATCAACTGCGCCTGCGTCTCGGCTCCGGTGAGATACTGAAGCAGCGGCGCGGGGTCGGGAACCGTTGCGGAAAGGCCGATCGTCCGCACCGTCGGCGCAAGCTTGCGCAGGCGCGACAGGTTGAGCGCCAGAAGGTGTCCGCGCTTCGTCGCATGAAAAGAATGCAGTTCATCGACGATGATCGCTTCAAGATCGCCGAAATATTTCGGCGCATCCGAATGCGACAGCAAAAGCGCGACCTGCTCCGGCGTCGTCAGCAGCATGTCGGGGGGCGCGTATTTCTGACGCTGGCGCTTGTGAGCGGGCGTGTCGCCGGTGCGCGACTCGATCCGGATCGGCAGATTCATCTCAGCGATCGGCCGCTCGACATTGCGCGCGATGTCGACGGCGAGCGCTTTCAGCGGCGAAATGTACAGCGTGTGCAGTCTGTCGCTTGATCCATTTTGATGAAGTTCAATGAGACTCGGCAGAAAACCGGCGAGCGTCTTGCCGCCGCCAGTCGGCGCGATGAGAAGATGGGAGCGCCCGGCGCGCGCCGCAGCAAGGCACTCAAGCTGATGCGCCCGCGGCCGCCAGCCGCGCGCGGCGAACCAGTCCTCAAATGCCTGCGGCAGAGGTCGATCGTCGTCAGTCATTCAGGCGACGAAAGCGCGACATCGGCGACGCGCGCAAGCCTTTTATGGCCGCCGGCTGTAGCGCGGCGCGCAAACAGGGCGGCCCCTTGCTTTGTCCATTACGAGAGTGCAGCCTTCTTCCTGCCGCGAGGGGCGGCGTTTCGGAGGAGTTTTTCATGCGTATTGTCGTTCTTGCGGCCGCCGTCGCGGCCGCATTCGCCGCCGCGCCCGTTTTCGCGCAGAATTACGCGGTCGGCTCCGTCGCGGCGACAGCGCAAGAGATTTATACGTCCTGCCTTGAAGTCGGCAGAGACAGCGGCGCCGCCGACCCGAGCGACGCTTGCGCCTGCCTTGCAGGTTATCTCGCCGGCGCTCTTTCCGATCGCGATTACGAAGTGGCGGGCGTGTTGCTGAAAGTCGGGCAGCTGATGAACGCCGGCGCGTCGCAAAGCCAGATTGAGGCTGAGATCGTCGCCTTCCTTCAACGCGGCTTCACGGAAGACGACGTACGCCGCGTCGGCGGCGCCGTTGAGGCGATTGCGGCGCGCGGCCAGTCCGTTTGCGGACAATTCGAGAAGAATAGCAGCGTCTGATCAAAAAAGACTCTTGGGAAGGTAATTCTTGAGGATCTCAATATCCGCCGCAGCTTCCTGACGAAGCCACTTCATAAAACGCTTAACCTTTGGAGATGTCGAACGGTCTTTCGGCCTGACGATCCAATAACCGAATTCGGCTTTGCGGAACTTGTCGCCGACAATGACCAGGCGCCCGGCGGCGAGGTCGCGCGCGACGAGCGCCGTGCGCGCCAGCGCAACGCCCTGCCCTTCGCACGCCGCGTCGATCGCGAGGCTCATTTCGTTATAGGTGAGGCTGTGACCTGGCTGAGTCTTGTTAGCGAGGCCGTAAAACGAAAACCAATCGCGCCAATTCTTGCCGTCGCGATGATGAACGAGCGCGGCTTTTAAGAGCTGCTCCGGCGTCGCATCTGTCGCCACAAGTCCCGGGCGGCAAACCGGGACATGCCATTCATGGCAAAGCTTGACGGCGGCGAGCGCCGGCCAATTCCCGTCGCCATGCCGGATTGCGAGATCAATGTCGTTATCCGAAAAGTCGATATGCTGGGCGGCGGCGCTGACGCGCAAATCAAGATCGGGGTGGGCCTGCGCGAAACTTCCAATCCGCGGCGCCAGCCATTTCGCGGCGAAGCTCGGCGACACGCTGACCGTCAGAATGCGCGCACGCCGTTCCGGGTCCGTCACCGCCTCTTCGCCCGCTTTCAGGCGCGCAAGCGCTTCGCGAACGAAAGGCGCATAACGCCGCCCCGCATCGGTCAGGTCGAGCGCCCGCCCGTTGCGGCGGAACAGCGCCGTTGAAAAACGCGCTTCGAGGTCGCGGATTGCATGGCTGACGGCGCTCTGCGTGACGCCAAGCTCTTCCGCCGCCGCGGTGAAGTTCAGCAGGCGCGATGCTGCCTCGAAGGCGCGCAGGGCGCCGATTGGCGGCGGCGCTCGCCCCGCGGAGGATCTATCATGAGTATTTTTCATACTGGATGACTATAATTCGTTTTTCAGCATATCGAAAAGTCATCATATCATGATAGAAATTCATAAATGAGGCTCGAATGGCTGGCCCAGACCGCGTGGCGGGCCGGGATCGCGGACGGACCCGATGAGCGAGCTCGTTCCGGTCGTCGGCATTTTCTCGGCGCTTGTCTTCGCAAGCCTTGTTGAAGGCGCGCTGCCATTCCGCCGCGCATTCGCCGCACCCGCAGGACGACGTCGGGCTAATCTGATCCTGACGATTGCAACCATCGCACTCAACCTGTTGTTGAATGCGGGCGTCGCGTCTTTTCTGCTGTCCGCGGCGAACCGCGGCGTCGGTCTTTTCAACAATATCGCCGCGCCGCCTTATCTGGAAACAGCCTCAACCGTCATTTTTCTCGATCTCGCCTTCTATATTTCGCATGTCGCGATGCATAAGTCGCCGCTGCTCTGGCGGTTCCATCGCATTCATCATCTAGACGGGATGGTCGACGCCTCGACATCGTTCCGACAACATCCCGGCGAGGGATTGTTACGCTGCGTCTTTATCGGCGGCGCGGCGGCGCTGATCGGCGCAAGTCCCGCCGCTTTCGCCGTCTATCGCATTCTGTCGGCGGCGAACGCCATCCTTGAACATGCAAACGTCACGGCGCCGATGCCGCTTGCGCGCGCCATGGCCTGGATCACCTCATGGCCGCATTACCATAAGATCCATCATTCGGCCGCCGCGCCGGAAACCGACAGCAATTACGGCAATCTGTTCACAATCTGGGATCGCCTGTTTGCAACCCATACGCCGGTCGAGCGCGCGCCCTTTGTTGCTTACGGCCTCGCCGCTGAGCGACAGCGGGAATCCGCGGTCGGTCTGCTAATTGATCCTTTCCGCAAGCGAAGCTGCATCAAATGAGAAATGAAAATGCTGCGATCATCCTGACGCGGTCGGATGTCAAAAAACTGGCGAGCGTCACAGACTATCATTCGGCCGTCGCCGCCGCGTTTCGCGCGCATGGCGAGGGTCTTGTCCATTCTCCGCCGCCTATCGAGATAGATGGCGTTGAAGGAGCGTTTCACGGCAAGGGCGCGTCGATGACGCTCGGCGGCGAGCGGCTGGCGGCGCTAAAGCTCAATGGCAATTTTCCCTTCAACAACAAACGCTTCGGTCTGCCGACCATTCAAGGCGCCATCCTTCTTTGCAATGCTGAAACAGGCGCGCTTCTCGCCATCCTTGATTCAATTGAAATTACGCTTCGACGCACGGCCGCCGCGAGCGCCGTAGCCATGGAGGCGCTCGCGCGAACTGATGCAGAGTCGCTTCTAATTTGCGGTTGCGGCGCGCAGGCGCGCGCCCATGTCGAGGCTTTGGCGTCGTTGAAAAAATTTACGTCGATCGGGTGCTATGATGTCGATGCCGCGCGCTCCGCACGATTTGTAAATGAGCTTTCGGCCGACGGCGTTCCTTGCGAAATCGTTCATGATTTGTCGGACGCGGCGCGGCGCGCAGACGTCATCGCGACGCTGACGCCCTCAAAGACCCCTATCCTTGGCATCGATGACGTAAAACCAGGCGCCTTCATCGCCGCAGTCGGCGCCGACAACCCGACCAAAAACGAGATAGCGCCGGCCTTGATGAAACAAGCCGTCGTCATAGCCGATGTCAAAGAGCAAAGCGTCGCCATGGGCGACATGCGCGCCGGCGTCGGCTCCGGCGTCATCGATGTGAGCCACATACGAGCCGAACTCGGCGCCGTGCTGACCGGTCGGACGGAAGGCCGACGAAACAGCGACGAGATCGTCATTTTCGATTCGACCGGCGCGGCGTTCCAGGATCTCGCGGCGGCGGCCCTCATCGCCGTGCGCGCGAGATCGGCCGGCGTTGGAATCCATGTTAATCTCGCCGGCTGATGACCGCCTCACCGCGCCCGCCCTTTAACGAGCTTGTTGCGACGTCGGCGAAAGTCGGCTGCCTTTCTTTCGGCGGTCCGGCTGCGCAGATCGCGCTCATGCACCGCATCTATGTGGACGAAAAGAAGTGGATCGACGAAGCGCGATATCTTCATGCGCTTAATTACTGCATGCTGCTGCCGGGGCCTGAAGCGCAACAGCTCGCCACCTATGTCGGCTGGCTGTTGCATGGCGTCAAAGGCGGATTGGCCGCCGGTCTTCTTTTCATCCTCCCAGGCGCGCTCGTCGTGCTTTGCCTTTCCTGGCTCTATGCGGCGCACGGTTCGGCGCCGCTGGTAGAAGCGGCGTTTTACGGCGTCCGCGCCGCCGTCCTCGCGCTTGTCGTCGAGGCGCTTTGGCGCATTTCAAAACGGGCGCTCAAGAAAAGGGACGATCCCTTTATCGCAATCGCCGCTTTTGTCGCGCTGACGCTTTTTGCAGCTCCCTTTCCGGCGGTCATCCTGATCGCCGGCGCTTACGGCGCCTGGCGCGCGCGCACCGAAACGCGCTTCCTGCCGGATCAGAAAAGCGATGACGAAAGATCGTTCCGACGCCTCGTCCGTCAGGTTTTATTATGGGCGGGCGTCTGGGCCGCGCCGATCATTGTCGCCGCCGCAACCGTCGGCCCAGATCACACGTTGACTCGCGTCGGCGTCTTTTTCTCAAAACTCGCCGTCGTCACCTTTGGCGGCGCCTACGCCGTCCTCGCCTGGCTGCGCGAGCAGGCGGTCAACGTAGAAGGCTGGCTCAGCTCGGCGCAAATGATCGACGGTCTCGGCCTCGCTGAAACGACGCCGGGGCCGCTTGTTCTCGTCAACCAGTTCGTCGGCTTCATGGCCGGCTATCAGGAGCCGGACGGCGGGATCGCGCTTGCTATAGCCGGCGCGGCGATGGCGAGCTGGGCGACTTTCGCGCCGTCCTTTTTATGGATATTCGCCGGCGCGCCCTTCGCCGAAGCGCTAAGACGCAATCGCCGGGCGGCGGGCGCGCTTTCGGCGATCACCGCGGCTGTGCTCGGCGTCATCGCCAATCTCGCCTTCTGGTTCGCCGCGCATGTGCTGTTTTCAAGAACGAGCGAGGTGCGGTTGTCGACCGTCATCATCGCCGCCCCCGACATTTCAACGTTTGACTTCGGCGCGGCGACGATCGGCATCGTCGCCGCTGTCGCGCTGATGCGTTTTCACGCGAACGCCATCGTCGTCATCGGCGCTTCGCTGCTGGCGGGAATTCTTCTTCGATCTTTAGCGTAAAGTCGGACGACTTAAGCGGCGACCGCAACGCCCTTGCTTTCAAGGAAGCCCTTAAGCTCGCCTGTTTCAAACATTTCGCGGACGATGTCGCAGCCGCCGACAAACTCGCCTTTCACGTAAATCTGCGGGATTGTCGGCCAGTCGGAATAGTCCTTGATCCCCTGCCGCAGGGCGGGATCGGCGAGAACGTTTTCCGAACCGTAGTCGACGCCGAGATAATCGAGGATCTGAACGACCGCGGCTGAAAACCCGCATTGCGGGAATTGCGGCGTGCCTTTCATGAACAGCATCACCGGATTGGCGTCGATCTTCGCTTTGATCGCGTCCTGTACAGCCTTGTCGCTCATAGGGTCCTTTCGGCGGAAAACATCCTGATTTCCTATGGATTAGCTAGGAGGCGCCGCGGTTCCGGTCAAGGGCGCTCAAAAGCCCCTCATAAATCGCCGGGTCGATCGGGCGCGCCGCAGCCGCCAGCGAAGCGGCGAGATGCGGCCCCTTCGTTGTCGTCGTCATCACGAAATCGACAGACGGGTTGGCGAGGACAAAGCCGAGCGCCCTGGCGGCCGCATCATCGCCGAGCGCGGCGCGCGCCGCTTTGACGGACGCCGGGGCGTAACGCCCGCGCAGGCCGGCCCGCGCGAGACGCCACAGATCGGGCAAGGAGCGCGGCGCGGTGAAGCGCGGATCAAACAAGCCTTGAGCAAGCGGGCCGATCGCGACATTCATAAGCCCGCGCGATTTCGCTTCAGCGAACATCGCCTCGTTCCGCCGGTCGATCACGTTGTAAATCATCATCACGGCGTCAAAGCCGGTTTCAATCGCCCGCGCGATCGCAGCGCCCTCGCCGCAAACCCCGATCGCCTTGACGGCTCCTTCTTTCATCAGCGCATCAAGAACCGGCCGCGCGGCGTCAGTTTGCCCGGCGGTCGGCCCATGCAGGTAGAGGAGATCAAGCGAGTCCCGCGCAAGCGCGATGCGGCTTTCCTCAACATCGCGGCGGATCGCTCTTTCGCTGAAGTCCTTTACGACCGCCCGGCCTTCGCGGCGCGTGCCGGTCTTTGTGCTGACGAAAACGTTGCGCGCGTCAGCGTCGCGCAGCGCCCGTCCGAGCCTTTCCTGCGCGTCGCCGTAAAAAGGCGCCGTGTCGAAATGACGAACACCGCCGTCAAGAGCGGCGGCGACAAGCGCCGCCATCCGCCTCTCGCTGAACCATTTTCGGCCGAGCGGACCGGAAACGCCGAAGCCGAGCCTTGGGGGGGCGTTCATCAGTCGACGCAGATCGCCGTCGTCACCTTGCCGTCTTCGATTTCGGCGTAACAGCCGAACGGGCTGTCATTGGCCTGGCACGCCCCGACGGCGTCATCGCCGACCGCCGCATCGTCATTGACAAGGCACTTGCCCTGGCACTCGTCGCTCGACCGGCATTGCGCGCCCGCATCGGCATAAGGAATGACGCAGCGATACATGCCGAGCATGCCTTCCCGCCTTACTGCCCCGCCCGCCGCCGCGCAGGCTTCCTGATCGACGGCGGCGAGCGATTCCGCCTGCATCTCTTCAATCGTCTTCGCCTCGCCCGCGGTCACATCGACCGCTGCGCCGACGGCGCCGCCCTCATCCACCTGCGCCGGCGCTTCAGGCGTCGCGCCCTCGTTTGAACAGGCGACGGCGAGCGCGAGCGCTATCGCAGCGAGAATTATTCGCATTTCATTCTCCCAAATGGCGAATTCCACATCAGCATAAGCGGGTTGCCCTTTAGCGGCAATTTTGACAGGTTGCCGCACACGCGGGGGCGGAGAGAGTTGCATGCGCGCATTTTTCTGGCTTGTCGGCCTGATTGCGCTTGGCGTTATAGGCAGGATCGCCTGGGGGATTGTTCCGGCCTCAGGACTTCTCGTCAATCTTGAACCGAAACTGATCGATCAGTGCCGGCGCGTCGATATTTTCGCCGGGACTGAGGACGTCACCATCGACCCCGATCTCAATATCGCCTTCATATCCGCGGACGACCGCCGCGCGACCCGCGCAGGAGCCCCGGTGACGGGCGGCGTTTACGCGCTGAAACTCGACGGCTCCGACGAAGTCGTCAAAGTCTCGCCCGACAATCTCACCGACTTCCATCCGCACGGGATCAGCCTGTGGAGCGACGATCAGGGACGCAAGCGCCTTTTCGTCATCAACCACACGATTCATAACGGCCATCGCGTCGAGATATTCGATGTCGGCTTTCGCGGCATGCTGATCCATGTCGACTCGGTGGCGTTTCCGGAAATGACGTCGCCGAACGACGTGCTTGGCGTCGGACCGCGCAGTTTCTACATCACCAATGATCGCGCCTTCAGCGACGGCCTTCTCTCAACAGCCGAAGCCTACCTGTCGCTGCCGCTCGCCAATCTCGCCTATTTCGACGGGTCGAAAGGATCGATCGTCGCGCGCGGCCTCGCTTACGCCAACGGGATCAACATGTCGGCGGGCGGCGAAACGGTTTACGCCACCGCGTTTCTCGGCCGCGAACTCGTCATCTATGATCGCGACAAGGATTCCGGCGTGTTGACGGAGCGCGAAAGAATTCGTCTCAATACGGGTCCGGACAATATCGAGGTCGCGGCCGACGGCGGCGTCTGGGTCGCCGGCCATTCGAAGGTTTTCGATTTTCTCAAACATGTCGACGATCCCGCCGCGATTGCGCCGTCGCACGTCATCCGCATCGATCCCGCCACGCGAAAGGTTGAAGACGCGCTTGTCGACATTGACGGCGCGATCAACGCCTCATCCGTCGGCGCCGTCTGGAACGACACGCTCATCGTCGGCGCGGTTTTCGACGGGCGCGTCGTCGTCTGCCCGCTGCCATAACAAGCCTTTGCGCGCAATCTTGACGCGCCCGAAGAGGGCCATAGGGTTGACGCTCGACTGCGCCGGCGCGCGCCGCAGAAGGTAGGGAGAATAATTATTATGGCCATGACGCAATCCGGCGCTTCCGCGCCGCAATGGTCCTCGCGCTTCGCTTTTCTGATGGCGGCGATCGGGTCGGCCGTCGGTCTCGGCAATCTCTGGCGATTTCCGTTCCAGACCGGCGAGAACGGCGGTTCGGCGTTTGTTTTCGTCTATCTTCTGTGCGTCGTATTCGTCGCCTTCCCGATTTTGATGGGCGAACTCGCCGTCGGTCGGCACAAGGGTCTTTCGGCGATCGGTTCGACGGCGCAGCTTGCAAAGGACGCCGGCAATTCCTCCGTATGGGGAATCGCCGGATGGGTCGGCGTTATCGGCTCGTTCCTCATTCTGACGACCTACAGCGTGATTGCGGGCCAGGTGCTCGCCTATTCCGCAATGTCCTTCATGGGCGAATTCGCCGGCCGCGCGGCCAGCGAGGCGGCGGCGATCGCGCCGCTTTACGACGGACCTGTTCACGCCATTCTCTGGCACACGCTTTTCATGGCGATCACGATCGCCGTCGTCGCGCAGGGGCTCAATAACGGCATTGAGCGCGTCGTCACGATTTTGATGCCGCTGTTTTTCGTCATGCTCGCCGGCCTTTGCGTTTACGCCATGCGTTCGGGCGGCGCTGAGGAGGCGCTGGCCTATCTGTTTACGCCGCGCTTTCAGGACATAACGCCTTCCGTCGTCCTTTCCGCGCTCGGTCAGGCGTTTTTCTCGATCGGCATCGGCGCCGCCTTGATGCTCACTTACGGGTCTTTTCTCGGCCCGAAGGAGAATATCGGCGACTCGTCCGTCCTCATCGCCGGCTCCGACACGCTGGTCGCCATCGTCGCCGGCCTGATGATCTTTCCCATCGTCTTCTCAAACGGGCTTGATCCGGCCGCCGGCGCAGGCCTCATCTTCGGCGCGCTTCCGGCCGTCTTCGCCGGAATGCCTTACGGATCGCTCGTCGGCGGCGTTTTCTTCTTCCTCGCTTTTATCGCGGCGCTCACCTCATCGATTGCGCTTCTTCTCGTCTGCGGGACTGTCGCGGAAGAACAGTTCGGCATGAAGCGCGGCGCGGCCGCGACGACGCTCGGCGTCTGCGCCTGGGGCGTCGGAACCGCCACCGTGCTCATTTCCGGTCTCGGCGGCTGGGTCGACTTCATCTCAGGCAGCGTCGCCCTGCCGCTCGGCGGGCTGCTCGTCGCCCTTCTCGCCGGCTGGGTCGCCCCGCGCGCGATCATGCGCGGCGAGCTTCCCAATACGAGCGACGGCATGTTCCGCTTCTGGCGGTTGATGATCCGCTATGTTTCGCCGATCGCCGTCTTCATCATCCTCCTGCTCGGCCTCGACGCCAAATTCGATTTCGGATTGAACGATTTGATCAACGGCTAGGGTAACTCGCTTGACTTCGCGCTAGGCGGCGGCCACAGCCCCGCCATGCCGCACCGCATCGACCATCATTACCGCGCCATCGCCTACGGCGCCGCCGGGATCGCCGTCCTGTGCGCGATGGACGGCGTCATCAAACATCTTGTGGCGACGAATGACGTGCTTGTGGTGACGCTCGGCCGCTATCTTTTCGGCGCGGCCTTCGCCGCAGTCATCTGGCTGCGCGCCGGGGCGCCGACATTGACGCGCGACATGTGGAAGGCGCACGGCCTGCGCGGTTTCGTCATCGCCATGGCGGCGACGTCTTTCTTCTGGTGCCTCTCCATTCTGCCGCTCGCCGAACTGATCGTCATCACCTTCGTCGCGCCGCTGCTTGTTCCCTTCATGGCGAGCGTCGTTCTCGGCGAAAAAGTCAGGCCGCGCTCGCTCGCCGCCGGTTTTGCAGGTTTCGCCGGCGTCATCGTCGCCGCCTGGGGCGGCGACAATTTCTCGCCGGACAACCAACGCCTTCTCGGCATCGGCGGCGCGCTTTTTTCGGCTGTGACCTATGCGCTCTCGATCGCGCTGTTGCGCGGACGGGCCGGCAAGGACGGCGCGGAAGTCGTCGGCCTTCTGGGCGCGATCGTGCCGGGTGTGATCGTCGCCGTTCCGGCTGTCGTCACCGGCGAGTTGCCGCCTGTGCGAGACCTTCCAGATTTTCTGGCTCTTGGCGCGCTTGCAGCCGCCGGCATTTATCTCCTCGCGCGCGCTTACGCCAACGCGGAGGCGCAGGTTCTTGCGCCGCTCGAATACACCGCGCTGATCTGGGCGTCGCTGATCGGGTTTTTGTTTTTCAGCGAAATTCCCCGACCGCAAGTCTGGCTTGGCGGGGCGATCATCATCGCCGCCTGCCTTTGGGGCGCGCAAAAGGAGAAGGAAAAACTTCTCACCCCCTTCGCGCCCGGCGCGCCGCCGCCGGGCGCCTAGCCGCGGGCCATCGCCGTCAAGGCGAGCACGGAAAGAATAAACGCCAGGCCGATTCGATCGAAGAGTTTCACAACACGCTCCATCATCGTGATGACGGGCGCCGAGCTAGAGGGCTTCGATTGCGGTTTTGTGACGGCTTTTTGGTTCTATTGTGACAGCGCGCGCCGCCTATTCCGCCGCTTCCGTCTCCAGCGCCAGCGCGTGCAATTCGCCGCCCATCTTGCCCTTGAGGGCGCGGTAAACGAGCTGGTGCTGCTGAACGCGGTTCTTGCCGTTGAAGGCTGAGGAGACGATGCGCGCGCGATAATGATCGCCGTCGCCGGCGAGGTCTTCGATCTCGACCGTCGCGTCCGGCATCGCGTCAATAATCATTTTTTTGATGTCGTCGGCTTTCATCGGCATCGTTTCGGTCTCCGGCGCGTTCAGCGCGTTCATGTAATCGGGAAGCGCGCGCTCATGGATATCGGCGAGGTCCAGAAGCGCGATCGAATCGCCTTCGTCGAGGCGAATGAAATTGCCGCCGAAGCGGCCAATCTTCGAGGCCTGAACGCCCGCCATCGCCGCCTTGAGAAGCAGCGTGTCGGAGGCGCCGGGCGCGACGGCGATGAGATAGCGGCCCTGATCCTCCCCGAACCAGTAGGCGGCGGCGCGCGCCTTCACCGGCGTCTTCAGTTCAAGCCCCTCGCCCGCGGCAAGCGCCATTTCAGCCGCCGCGACGAGAATGCCGCCGTCCGATACGTCGTGGCAGGCGGTAATAAGGCCTTCAGCGATGAGCTTGCGGATCGTTTCACCGTTGCGGCGTTCGGCGGCGAGATCGACGGGCGGCGGCGCGCCTTCCTCGGAGCCGAACATCTCGCGCAGGTAAAGCGACTGGCCGAGCCAGCCTTTGGTGACGCCGACGGCGATCAGCTCATCGCCCGCCAGCGCGCCGCCGATGCGCACCGCTTTCGTCGCGTCCTCAATGACGCCGACCCCGCCGATCGCCGGCGTCGGCGGAATGGCGACGCCGTTCGTCTCATTGTAAAGCGAGACATTGCCGGAAACGACCGGATAGCTCAGCGCCTCGCACGCCTCGGCCATGCCTTCGACGGCGCCGATGAACTGCGCCATGATTTCCGGGCGTTCGGGATTGCCGAAATTGAGACAATTGGTGATGGCGAGGGGCGCAGCGCCGACCGCGCAGAGATTGCGCCAGGTTTCGGCGACCGCCTGCTTGCCGCCTTCATGCGGATCGGCCTTCACATAACGCGGCGTCACGTCGGTGGTGACGGCGAGGCCCCGATTCGTGCCGTGAATGCGGATGAGCGCGGCGTCGCCGCCCGGTGCGATCACCGTGTCGCCCATGACCGTGTGATCATATTGCTCCCAGATCCAGCGGCGCGAACAGAGATCAGGCGAGCCCATCAGCATGCCGAGCGCCGTCAGATGCGACAGCGCGCCGGCGCGCTCAGCGATATCGACCTTTTCCTGATGCGTTTCAAAAGAAGCCTCATCGACGACATTGGCTTGCTTGAGATTTTTCGCCGCCTCTTCAAGCGGCGTGAAAGACGCGGCCGCATCCGGTTTCATGCGCAGATAGAGCCTCGCCGATCCCTTGGCGATGGTGACGCCGACGGCGTCGACGCCTTCGATCGCAGCGACGCGGTCGTCGATCAGCGCATCGACGATCGTTTTCAATTCCTGTTCGCTTTTGGCGGCCTTCAGCGTGACGAGCGCCTCGCGAATGACGACTGTCCGGTCGTCGAGCGGCGCCGGCTTTTCAAGCGTCGCGGCCGGGCGATCGTAATTCGGCGCGGCGTCGGCGAGCGGCGCAACCGGCATGTCGGCCTGAACCTCACCTTTGTGGCGAATGACGAGCCGGCCCGTATCCGTCGTTACGCCGATGACGGCGAAGTCGATGCCCCATTTTTCAAAGACCGCGCGCGCCGCTTCCTCACGCCCGGGCTTTAGGACCATCAGCATGCGCTCCTGGCTTTCGGAGAGCATCATCTCATAGGCCGTCATCCCCTCTTCGCGCTGAGGAACGTTGTCGAGATTGAGATCAAACCCGCCGCCGCCTTTCGCCGCCATCTCGCAGGATGACGAAGTGAGGCCGGCCGCGCCCATGTCCTGAATGGCGATGATCGCGTCTGAGGCCATCAATTCGAGGCAGGCTTCAAGCAGCAGTTTTTCCGTAAACGGATCGCCGACCTGAACTGTCGGGCGCTTTTCCTCCGAGGCGTCGTCGAATTCCGCCGACGCCATCGTCGCGCCGTGAATGCCGTCGCGCCCGGTCTTCGACCCGACATAGACGACGGGGTTCCCGGTTCCGCGCGCGGCGGAATAAAAAATGCGGTGTTTCTCGGCGATCCCGACCGTCATCGCATTGACGAGAATGTTGCCGTTATAGCCGGAATGAAAATTCGTCTCGCCGCCGATGGTCGGAACGCCCATGCAATTGCCGTAGCCGCCGATGCCGGCGACGACGCCGCCGACGAGATGGCGCGTCTTTGAATTTTCCCATGAGCCGAAACGCAGCGCGTTCATGTTCGCCACGGGCCGGGCGCCCATGGTGAAGACGTCGCGCATGATGCCGCCGACGCCGGTCGCGGCGCCCTGATAGGGCTCGATGAAGGACGGGTGGTTATGGCTTTCCATCTTGAAGACGGCGGCGAGCTTCGTTCCGTCCGGCCCGTCGCCGATATCGATGACGCCGGCGTTCTCGCCCGGCCCCTGAATGACCCAGGGCGCCGATGTCGGCAGTTTTTTCAGATGCCGGCGCGATGATTTGTAGGAACAGTGTTCCGACCACATGACGGAGAAAATGCCGAGCTCAAGGAGATTGGGCTCGCGTCCCATATGCTCCTTGATGCGGTCATACTCGTCGGGCTTGAGGCCGTGCTCGGCGACGATTTCAGGCGTAATGGCGGTCATTGATGCGCGTGTCCGGCTGATGGAAGCGCCGCTTCCATAGGCCGGTTAGCCGGCGCGCGCAAATGCCCGCGCCGCCTCTCCTAAAGGTCGCAAAACCAGCAATCCTCCGCCGCGCCGGACGTCCCGCCGATCGGGCTGCCGGGCGGGACGACCGCCGCCTTCGCCGCTGGGCTCAGCGGCGGCGCCGGACGGGCGAGATGCGCCGCAATCATGGCGGCGAGGCTTTCGCGGTGCGTCTGGTCAGCGCCAGGCCCCTCGACAGGGTTCGCAGCCAGTCGTTCGCTGAGGCTGCGAAGATAGGCGTTCGTTCTCAGCCGCGTTTCCGGCGAGGCCTCGCCCGACGCGATGTCGATCAGTCTTGATGCGAAGCGCGTCTGCACGCGGCGCGCAATCTCCGCCTGACGGTCCGCCGCGGCCGTCCGGAACACCTGCTGTTCGATCGCGTTCAGCGTTTCGTCGAAAGTGAGAACGTCGCCGCCGCGACGCTCCATTTCGATAAGCCGCGCAAGCCGAGCCGGATGCGTCATCGCCTCCAGCGTCTCGCTCGCCGCCGCATCGACCGCCGCGAGAAGATCGAACATCGGCGCCGCGTCGCTGGCGAAATGTTCCGAGCCTCCGCCGCCGGAGAAAGACTGAAGTTCCGGCGTCAGGAGATTGAGCGTCGCGTCGGCAAGATCGAGCGCTGCGGGATCGAGCGTCGTCAGCAAGGCCGAAAGCGCCGCGCGTTGGCGTTCCGCCGCAACGGGCCGCGCCGGCGGCGCGCCGTCGCCTTTCACTGAATGCTGGAAATCATAGCCGCCGATCAGCTTCGCCGCTGCGTCGACTTGATAACGATGATAAAGATAGATCGGCGCGATCACAGCTTTCAGATCCGAGCGCGGGCGAGCGCTCCTGATCGCGTCAAGGCCGAATTTAGACAAGGCGATTTCACGCACGCGCATCGTCTCGCCCAGCATCGCGACCGCATCGCCGCCATTGTCCCAGACGGCGGCGTAAGGATGCGCGGTTCCGACGCCGCGCCCCTGCGGATCGTCCATGAAGCGAAGGCCGCGCGCATAGGCGTTGCGAATGATCTTGTCGAGTTCGGCGCGCTCGTCGACGCCCTTGCCGAATTCGGCGTAAAGCCAGGTCGCCGAAACCTTGTCCCAATCGCCGATCCCGGAATCGTAGGCCTCGCTGAAATCCAGCGCGCCGTCCTGCGTCGGGCGCACGAA
>CALAZI010000181.1 GCA_937895955.1 uncultured Alphaproteobacteria bacterium
AGAACCGTCATTGCGGCGAGGCCCGTCACATGATCGGCGACGGAGGCGACATGGCCGCCGAACATCACGCCGTCCGGCATGACGAAGCGGTCGTCAATCTCCCAGACCATAGACAGCCGGCCCCATTCCCACTCTGTGAGGCGGAACGTCCCGAGCTTCTTTTCGGCCCATTCGTTGAAGCGGGTGTCGCCGCGCTTGTAGCCGTTGAGGATTTCGCTATGGCGGTCGGACGTTTTCGGCATCAAACGCTCTTGTGCGATCCGTCGCAAAGCGGCGCGCTTTTCGCATGCTTGCAACAGCAGAAAAAGACGCGCTTCGTTTGGTCCGCCGTCCATTTCATCGGCGCGAAATCGGTTCCCTTGTGCGAGCCGTCGCAAAAAGGCTGCGTTTTCGAACGCCCGCAGGCGCACCAGAAATAAGCCTTGCCCGCTTCGACATCGACGGCGAGCGGGGCTCT
This sequence comes from uncultured Alphaproteobacteria bacterium, assembly GCA_937895955.1. GTDB lineage: Bacteria > Pseudomonadota > Alphaproteobacteria > Caulobacterales > Parvularculaceae > Amphiplicatus. Next base: position 458 of record CALAZI010000181.1, read on the forward strand.
GGCGGCGATTGTCGGTTCAGCCATAAACGTTCCTCACGGGTTAATCGGTTCGAGCAGCCTATCAGCGGGACCGGGCGCTGAAAAGCGTCACTTGCCGAGCACGCAGACGTCGAGCTTCTCGTTCCGCACGATATCCATCCGCTTACGGATCGTCGCAGCGCGGGCGCGCACGTAAGGACCTGGATTTACAGCGCGCCATTTGTTCGGGCTAGGCAGGACCGCGGCGAGGAGCGAGGCTTCTTCCTTGGTGAGATCGCGCGCGCTTTTTCCGAACCGCCCCCGTGCGGCGGCCTCGGCGCCGAAATAGCCGTCGCCCCATTCGGCGACATTGAGATAGATTTCCATGGTGCGGCGCTTGCCCCAGACGCGCTCGGCGACAAGCGTGAAATAGGTTTCAAGCGCTTTGCGCGCCCATCCCCCGCCCTGCCAGAGAAAAACATTCTTCGCCGTCTGCTGCGTGATCGTCGATCCGCCGCGGCGCTTCGCGCCGTTCTTGTTGTCTTCCATCGCCTGCTCGATCGCCTCCATATCGACGCCCTTATGGAGGCAGAACCGCGAATCCTCCGCCGCGATGACGGCGCGAACGAGATGCGGGGAAATTTCATCAAGCGACGCCCAGGGATGAACGATCCTGTCGCCGGACAGCTTGCGCTGGAGCATCGTCCAGGTGCCTGGCGGCGGCGCGACGCGATAGATGATCGCGCCGATGAAAGGCGACGCGACAAGGAGGGCGAGCCCGGCGAAAACGCCGCGCAGCGCCGCGCCCCGCGCCCGTTTCAGCTTCTTCTTTGAAATCGTCTTCCCAAAGAGCTTCATCGCTTGAGACGCCCCGCCGCCCGCCGGGGCGATTTCTCCGCCAAAGCGCTGGGCTTAGCAAGCCTACGCCCGCGGGTTGCCTTGAGGCAAATCATGCTAGGAAACGGCCGGCGCGGCGCTCCGGCGCCGCCGGAAAGGGAGAAAGCCATGACCGACGCGCCGACAGATCGCATCGTCGAGTTCAAGGACGCTTTAAAGCTCGGCTTTACAAACTACGCCCAATTCCACGGCCGATCCTCGCGGGGCGCCTTCTGGTGGTGGATGCTGTGGATTATCCTGATTTCGATCGGCATCGGCGTGGTCGAAAGCATTCTGTTCGGCGGTTTTGTTCGCAAGCCGGGCATGGGCGGACCGATTGAAACGCTGTTCCGCCTCGCTGTGTTCTTGCCGAACGTTTCAATGAGCGTTCGACGCCTTCACGACGTCGGCCGGTCGGGCTGGTGGTCGCTGCTTGCCCTCACCGGCATCGGCGTTCTGTTGTTGATCTTCTGGTGGGTCCAACCGGGCCAGCGCCAGGAAAACGTTTTCGGGCCGGATAAGGAAGCGGGGCGCTAGGCGCCCCGCGAGACGTTATCGCTATTTGAAGCGCGCGAGAATTGCTGCGGCGACGACCCAGCCGACGAGAAGATGACCGGCGTCGATCATCAACAGCGTCAGATTGTGCGCCGGCGTGTAGATATAGGCGTAGGCGGAGAACGGGAGCGCGAAAAACGCCCATAGGATGACCGCGGTTTTCACCGCGTCCGACATCCCTTCGGCGCCCTTCCATTTCAGGACGATTGCAAGGCCGATGACCTGCATCGCGGTGATGACGAGGCCGGGGACCATCCACACAGGATCGCCGGCGTCTTCCTCGGTGAGACCTTCGGCGGCCATCCACGCTTCGGCGAACAAAAAGCCGTACCAGAGGTATCCGAGAAGAAAGAACGCGACTGTCGCGATTGCGATACCGGCAGGATTGAGCTTCGGCATGTTTCTCTCCCTGATTGCCGCAGACAAGCCAAGTTAAAGCGCTTCGTCCGCATCAGGAAGAACCAACTGCGCTGCGGCGCAGCAAGGCCGCTAGAACCGGCGCTGCGCGCGATAGGCCTCGACATAGGGCGCATAATCCTTGGGCTGAACGTCATTCGTCAGCTTGCCGAAGGTCACCCAGCCTTGCGCGCTTCTCGTCCAGATGTCGCCAACCGGCTCAACCCAGCTCGTATCGTCGAACGTGCCTGCCCTGAGGCTCAAAAAGCCGACGGAAGGCGTCTGGCCGTGGGCGATGCGCGAGCCGCAATCGCCGCAGAACCAGCCGAAGCGCTTGTTGCCGGCGTCGGACGTCCATTCGATCTTTTTCGGTTCGCCCTTGGTGAATTTGAACGCCGTCTCCGGGATCGTCGCCGAGACGACGAAGGCGCTTCCGGTGATCTTCTGGCAGTTGGAACAATGGCAATTATAGATCATCAAGGGCGGCGCCGAGAGTTCGTAACGCAAGGCGCCGCAGTGACAGCCGCCCGTCTGCGGCAGGGAAGCTTTCGCCATCGTCTCATCTCCTCATTTGCAGCCGCGCTACCCCTTCTAGCATCAAATCGACGAACAAGAGACGCCGCCATTATCAAAATCTCGGCAACAGCCGCCGCAAGCGCGCTTCTTTTCAGCGGATCCTGCCAAGCCAAGCCGCCCCATCGACCTTGTGACGGTTGCGCCCGGCGTTTATTCGACGGAGCTTGAAAACGACCATGTTCGTGCGATCCTCATCGCCGCGCGCGCCGGCGAGCTCACGGCCCTGCATTCGCATCCGGGGCGCGGCGGCGGCGTTCCTGAACGACTGCGTCGATCGCCGAATGAACGTTGTTGAGGTGAAAGCGGCGCAGTGATCACGCCGCCGAAAAATCGACAATTCCGGCGCCTTCGGTGCGTCCCTGCGGAGAGGCGAGCCACGCCTCGCAGCATGCTTTCGAAAGCGTTCTGACGCGCAGGATGTAGGATTGCCGTTCGGCGACCGATATGACGCCGCGCGCATCGAGCAGGTTAAAGAGGTGCGACGCCTTTATACATTGGTCATAGGCCGGGAGGGCGTAGGATTTTTCCGCTTTCTTCCCCGCCTCGATGATCGCAAGGCAGGCGGCCTCAGCTTCCTTGAACTGATCGAAGAGAACGTCCGTGTTCGCGAGCTCGAAATTATAGGCGGAGAATTCGACTTCCTGCTGGTGGAAGACGTCGCCATAGGTGAACGGCGCGCCGTCCGGCTTCCGACCGCCATAGACGAGATCGAACCCGTTATCGACGCCCTGGATGTACATGGCGAGGCGCTCAAGCCCGTAGGTGATCTCGCCCGTCACCGGCTTGCAGTCGAACCCGCCGACCTGCTGGAAATAGGTGAACTGCGTCACCTCCATGCCGTCGCACCAGACTTCCCAGCCGAGCCCCCAGGCGCCGAGCGTCGGGCTTTCCCAATCATCCTCGACGAACCTTATGTCGTGCACGGAGCGATCGACGCCGATCGCGTCGAGCGAGCCGAGATAGAGGTCCTGAATATTATCCGGCGACGGCTTCAGGACGACCTGAAACTGGTAATAATGCTGGAACCGGTTGGGGTTCGCGCCGTAGCGCCCGTCGGTCGGCCGCCGGCAGGGCTGGACGTAAGCCGCGTTCCACGGCTTCGGGCCGAGCGAGCGCAGCGTCGTCGCCGGGTGAAACGTCCCCGCCCCCATCTCCATGTCATAGGGCTGCAGGATGACGCAGCCCTGCTCCGCCCAGTAAGTCTGGAGCGTCAGGATGAGACCCTGAAAGGAGAGCGGTTTTTTCGCGTCAGCCATTGAGCGGGTGGATAGGGGCGCGGCCGATGGCGGTCAAGCGTCGCCCCGCTTCAGCGAAAACGCCAGAAATACGCCGATAAGCGCTGCGGCGAGCCCGAACCAGGTCAGCGCATATTCGAAATGCCGGTTCGGGATGTCGATGCGGGTGAGCCCCCCTTTCGGCCACGCCGCCGGATTCTCTCGTCCATTGCTGTCGACGTAAAAGGGCGGCGTCTCGATCGAGTGGCGCGCGGCCAGGATTTCAGGGTCGCGAATGAAATAGAGATTGTCTTGGGGTTGATCTTTCGGCGCCAGCGATTTTTCAAAGCCGCGCTTTCGCTCCGCGCGGCGAAAAAGCCCCTCAATGCGCAGTTCGCCTTCAACCTGTCCCGCCGCGCGCGTTTCAGGATCGCGAAAATCCTGCGGCGCGAAGCCGCGATTGACGTAGACGAAACGCCGAGCGCCGGTTGCGGGATCGGCGGCGTCGAGCGGGGTGAAAACATAAACGCCCGCCGCGCCGTCATAGGTGCCGAAGACGCGCGTCTCGAGATCATGCGCGTAGACGCCTTCGAGAAACACCGGCTGATATTCCATGTTTTCGCCCGCCGCCTCGCGCGACATCGCATCGTCAAACGCGATCGGCGCCGCCGACAAACGCTCCGTCATCTGCGCGATGACGCCGCGCTTCCACTCAAGACGCTGCAATTGCCAGACGCCCAGCGAGATGAGGATTGCAAGCGCGACCAGAACGGCGACGGCGAGGCCCGGACGAAACGTGAACTTCATTCCTCAAGCCGGCCTTCTTCGGCCTTGTGGCGATATTGCAGCGCAATCAGCGTCGCCTTGAACGGACGCAGCAAGGCGAGCGAAAGAATGATCGCGACAGCCGCCGACACGCCGAAGGCGGCGAGCATCGGCGCGTACCAGGCAAAGCGCGCGACGAAGGCGACGGCGACCGCGACAAAGCCGACGATGAACATGACGAAGACGGCGGGGCCGTCGCCGGAATCGGCTTTCGAAAAATCGAGATTGCAAACCTCGCAGCGCGGCCTGATCCCGAGAAATCCCTGGAATAAGGCGCCTTGGCCGCAGCGCGGACATTTGCCGGCGAGCCCCGCCGAAAAAGCGGAAACCGGCGGATAATAGGTCATTCGGCGGCGGCCGCGCGCGTCATTGTCAGACCGCCATCGCTGACGGCTTCGCCCGCTGCGTAGGACGCCGCCGCGGCGACGAGCGCGTCGACGGTTTTCACCTCGCACGTCGTATAGTCGTCATCCGTCGCCATGCCGCCGGCGTCGATGAGCGAATCGACCAGCGCGCGCGGCAGATCGGAACACCACATCATGACGAGCGAAAAACTCTCGCCCGCCGCGTGACCCCAGAAATATTGCGCGCCCTCGCCGTCGCCCTCGTCCAATTGCACCGCGTAATCGTTCTCGCCGATTTGCCGGAACCGCGTTTCGATGACGTCATCCTCGACCGCGAACACATAACGCCCGCCCTTGTCGAGGCTGACGGAAATCGGATTGCAATCCTCCTCCTCGCCCTCCTTCGGATCGGCGCAGGCTTCGTAAACGCCCTCTGCAAGCGGCGTCGCCGTCGCATTCGATGCGTCGAGAAGCGGCGTTTCAGAAACAAGGCAGCCGGACAGGAGCAATCCTGTCGCGGCGAGAAGCGCGGTGGGCGCGAGGCCTTTCATGGAAAGCCCCCCTTGAAAGCGGGCGCGCTAGGACAGCAGGCCCTGATTGCCGAGCACGTAGATGAAGGCGAAAAGGAAAAGCCACACGACGTCGACAAAGTGCCAGTACCACGCCGCCGCTTCAAAGCCGAAATGACGATCGGCCGTGAAGTGTCCGGCGAGCGCGCGGAAAAGGCAGACCGTCAGGAAGATCGTGCCGATTATGACATGCAGGCCGTGGAAACCCGTCGCCATGAAGAAGGATGCGCCGTAAATGCCGCCGCCCGAAAACGAGAACATGCCGAGCGACAGGGCTTCGTAATATTCGACCGCCTGCAGCATGGTGAAAAACGCGCCGAGCAGGATAGTCAGAACAAGGCCCTGGATAAGACCCTTCTTGTCATTGTGCAGCACCGCGTGATGCGCCCATGTCACTGTCGTGCCGGACAGCAAAAGCACCAGCGTGTTGATGAGCGGCAAGCCCCAGGGATTGAGCGGTTCGACGCCTTTCGGCGGCCACATGCTGTCGGTGTAATGCTGGCGGAAATCATTGCCGAGGAAAGCGGGATCGCCGTTGGTGTTGAGCATCTGCGTGCCGTCCGTCAGCATCACAGCGTCGCGCGCATCCGGAAAAAGCGCGGCGCCGAAAAACGCCCAGAACCACGCCGCGAAGAACATCACTTCCGATGCGATGAAGAGAACCATGCCGTAACGCAGGCCGAGGCGAACGACGAGCGAGGTGTTCTCGCCGGTAAGGCTTTCCTTCACGACGTCGCGCCACCAGCCGATCATCGTCACGAGGACGCCGGCGAAGCCGAGCATGAAAAGCCAGTTGCCTTTCAACTGAAACGGATAATCTCCGGCGGCGTTCGGCACGCCGAGCACGAGGCCGGCTTCTCCGGCGCCCGAGCGCATCCAGGTGACGGCCCCCGCCATCATGATTGTCGCGGCCAGCGAGCCGATGATCGGCCACGGGCTCGGATTGACGAGATGGTAGTCGTGCTTGACCTCAGCGCCGGCCATGGGTTCCGCCCTCTTCTCAAGTCGATTTGCGGCTGTCTATAGCCTTCTGCGGGGCGGAATTCCAAGCCCTGCGGCGCAGGCTGGCGGCGCTGCGACAATCGGGCCTATTCCGCGCCCTTCGCGCCGGCGGCCGACGCAGTCTCGTCGTCCCAGGGGAAAAAGGTGTAGGCGAGCGTGATCGTCTGGACGTCGTCGAGCCCCGGATCGTCGGCGATCGTCGGATCGACGAAATAGGTGACCGGCATGTCAACGCTCTCGCCGGGCTTCAGGGTCTGCTCGGTGAAGCAGAAGCACTCGATTTTTTTGAAGTAGATGCCGGCCTTCGCGGGCTGGACGTTGAAGGTCGCCCGCCCCGTCACCGGCCGATCGGTGAGGTTCTCCGCGCGATAAAAGGCGAGCCCGGTCTCGCCGATATGGAGCGTCTGGTCGATCTGCTGCGGCTTGAACCGCCAGGGAAGCCCTTCGCTCACGGTCGCGTCGAATCGGATGGTGATCATGCGCGCGATGATGCGGTCGGCCGGCTTGTCGGCGCGCTGTGTCGTGCCGTCGAAGCCGGTGATCTGGCAAAAGGCGCGATAGGCGGGAACGGCGGCGAAAGACAGCGCGACCATGCCGGCGACAACGCCCGCGACGATCGTCGCCGTCTTGCGGTTTGCGTTCGCGGCGCTCATCAGCTCGCCCCGCCGATATTGCCGGCGATCTTGAGGATCGTGACGAGATAGACGACGGCGATGAAGCCGATGAGGCCGAGGGCGATCGCGAGATTGCGCTGGCCGCGTTTCTTTTTCGCTTCGGGGCTGAGATCGGGCGCGTCAGACATAGATGGCGTAAAGGTCCTCCGCGAGGAGCGCGGCGAAAAGCGCGAAAAGATAAAGGATCGAAAAGGCGAAGAGCTGTTTCGGCGCTTCTTTCGATCGCGGAGCCGATTTAAGGACGCGCCAGGCGAGCATCAAGAAGCCGGCGCCGAAAGCCGATGAAATCGCAAGATAGGCGGTTCCGCCGAGCCCTGTCGCGTAAGGGGCGATTCCCGCAATGACGAGAATGACCGCATAGCCGAAAATCTGTTTCTTGGTCGACGCCTCGCCGGCGATATTCGGCATCATCGGCACGCCCGCTCGCGCGTAATCGCCTTCGCGATAAAGCGCGAGCGCCCAGAAATGCGGCGGCGTCCACAGGAAAATGATCAGGAAAAGAATCCAGGCGTCGAGCGGCGCCGTTCCGGACGCCGCCGCCCAGGCGACAACAGGCGGGAGCGCGCCCGCCGCGCCGCCGATGACGATGTTCTGCGGCGTCGAGCGCTTCAGCCACATCGAATAGATGACGACGTAAAAGAAGATCGTGAACGCCAGAAGGCCGGCCGCGACATAATTCGACGCGAGCGCGAGGAGCGCGACGGAAAGCGCCGAAAGCAGCATGCCGAAACCGGCCGCTTCCGATTTCGGCACCAGACCTTGCGGAATGGGCCGCCCGATCGTGCGCGCCATAACGGCGTCAATGTCGGCGTCCCACCACATGTTGAGCGCGCCCGACGCGCCAGCGCCGACGGCGATGGCGAGAAGCGAAGCGGCGGCGAGACCCGGATGAACGCTTGCGCCGTCGGCGATAGCGGCGACCATGCCGACCAGCGCGGTGAAAATGACAAGCGACATCACGCGCGGCTTTAGAAGCGCGAAATAATCCTTGGGGCCGGCGAAAGACGTTTTCTCGTCCACGGCGCTGGTCTCTGAATTGGCGCGGTTGACCATAGCGGGGGCTTATGCACGAAATGCCTGATCGGGAAAACCCTGGCGGTTGACGCCTGAAACAGCGGGATTGCTGTCCAATCAAGGCCGCCCCATGCAGCGCCGATCCCGTATCATGGTCGCCCTCGCCGCCGCTCGACCTGTCAGGCTTGGCGTTCGGACGTGACAAAAGGCGCGCATGGCGCATTCATCAGAGCCAGTCGGAATTCCTGCAGGCGATTATGGGGCTTTCGCCGTCCCTGCTCTATGCGTTCTGGACGGAAGAATATTATGCGCGCGCAAATGAAACGGGCGCGCCCTGAGGCGCGCCCGCCATTATCAACCCTTGATTGACGTCAGCTGCGGAACAGCGCCGACTTCACGCCAAAGATGAGCAGGATCAAAATCATGAAGGCGATGAAATAGGCGAGCAGTCCGCCGGCCGACATGTCATAAAACTGGCTGAGGCTTGAATTGAGCTGGCTCGCCGCGCGCCCGCCGGTTTGGGTCGCCACCGATCCGCCGTCCGATTCGACCGGCCCGCGCATCACCCCGCGCACGAAACCGCCGAAGGCGAACAGGGCGAGCGCCAACAGCGTCATCGACCCGATCTGCGTGCCGCGCTGCATCACCATCGCCGCGATGATCACCGCCCCGAGAACGATCGCGAGCGCGATCATGTCGCCGCCCATAAAGACCGAACGAAAAATTCCAAGGACATCACTGATAATTGAGTTGAGCATTACGCCCCTCCGTTGCTGCTCTGTCGAAACGGCCCCTTCGGAGCCATGCCCGAGAAGAAAGTTAACGGCATTTTTCCGCCGCTGCCAGCCGGAATTAATGTTGCATCGCAACACAACAAAAACCCCGGCGTCGCCGCCGGGGTTTTCGCGTTTTCGGTGTGCGCCGCCGCTAGTGGAAAGCGTGCGCGTCGCCCTTGTCGAAGCGCGGCAGCTCATTGAATTGGTGGAAAGGCGGCGGCGAGGGCAGCGTCCATTCGAGCGTCGTTGCGCCCTCGCCCCACGGATTGGCCGGCGCTTTTTTGCCGTAGATGAAGAAAGCGTCGATCACCTTGAGCAGGAAAACGCCCATGCCGGCGAGCATGACGTAATAGCCGTAGGTCGAGATCTGGTTCCAGAAAGCGTAGGCCTCCGGATAGTCGATATAGCGGCGCGGCATCCCCTGCAGACCGAGGAAGTGCTGCGGGAAGAACACCAGATTGACGCCGACGAACATCAGCAGGAAGTGCAGATTGCCGAGCGATTCCCGATACATTTTCCCGGTCATTTTCGGGAACCAGTAATACCACGCGGCGTAGATCGACCACACGGCGCCGAGCGACATCGTGTAGTGGAAATGCGCGACGACGTAATAGGTGTCGTGGAGATAGTGATCGACGCCGGCGTTGGCGAGGACGACGCCGGTGACGCCGCCGACGGTGAAGAGGAAGATGAAGCCGATCGCCCAGATCATCGGGGTGCGGAATTCAATCGACCCGCCCCACATCGTCGCGATCCAGGAAAAGATCTTGATGCCGGTCGGCACCGCGATGACCATCGTCGCGGCGATGAAATAGGCTTTCATGTTCACGGTGAGGCCGACCGTATACATATGGTGCGCCCACACGATGAAACCGACAAAGCCGATCGCCACCATGGCGTAGGCCATGCCGAGATAGCCGAAGATCGGCTTTTTCGAGAAGGTCGCGACGATGTGGCTGATGACGCCGAAGCCCGGCAGGATGAGAATGTAGACTTCCGGGTGGCCGAAGAACCAGAAAAGATGCTGGAAGAGCAGCGGATCGCCGCCCTCGGCCGGATTGAAGAACGCGGTGTTGAAGTTGCGGTCCGTCAACAGCATCGTGATCGCGCCGGCGAGCACCGGCAGCGACAGGACGAGCAGGAACGCCGTCACCAGCACCGACCAGGCGAAAAGCGGCATTTTGTGCAGCGTCATGCCGGGCGCGCGCATGTTGAAGATCGTCGTGATGAAGTTGATCGCGCCCAAAATCGACGACGCGCCCGCGAGGTGGATCGACAGGATCAACAGATCCATTGCAGGCCCAGGATGGCCGGTATTCGACGATAAGGGCGGATAGAGCACCCAGCCGCCGGCGAAGCCGAGGAAGTTCTGATAGCCGGGCGCAAACATCGACATCGTCGCGAGGATGCCGGCCGCGACATACAGCCAGAACGAGATGTTGTTCATGCGCGGAAACGCCATGTCCGGCGCGCCGATCATGATCGGCACGAACCAGTTGCCGAAACCGCCGATCAAGGCCGGCATCACCATGAAGAAGATCATGATGAGACCGTGATAGGTGATGAGCACGTTGTAGAAGTGTTCCGCTTCCGCCTCGCCGCCGGTCGGCACTAAATTGGTGAGAATTTGGATGCCGGGTTCGGCGAGCTCGGCGCGCATCAGGCCCGAAAGCGCGCCGCCGAAGACGCCGGCGCAGATCGCGAAGATCAGATAGAGCGTGCCGATGTCCTTGTGGTTGGTCGAGAACAGCCAGCGGACAAGGCCGCGCGGCTGATGGTCATGCGCATGATCGTGGGCGCCGGCCGCGTGTGAATGATCGTGAGCCATGTGCGTGTCTTTCGTCCCTGCCCTGAATTAATGCGCGCCGGCCGCCTGCGCGGCGTCAGCGAGTTTGGTTTCAGCGTCTGCGGCGGCGAGCGCCGTGAACATCGGCTCCATGCCGCTCTCGACGCGCTTTTCGTTGACCCACGCCTCGAATGCGGGGCGCGAAACGACTTCGACGGCGATCGGCATCGCGGAGTGACGCACGCCGCAGATTTCCGAGCACTGGCCGTAATAAACGCCTTCGCGGTCGGCCTTGAACCAGGTCTCGTTGAGGCGTCCCGGCACGGCGTCGACCTTGATCGCCATATTCGGCAGCGCCCAGGCGTGAATGACGTCGCGCGCCGTCGTCACGACGCGGATCGTCTCGCCGACCGGAACGACGACGCGATTGTCGACCTCGAAGCGATAGACATCGGCCGGCACGGTTCCTTCCGGCGCCATGTTCGATGAAAATTCAAAATCGCCGAAATCGGGATAGGAATAGGTCCAGCCCCACTGATAGCCGATCGCCTTCAGCGTCACCGTCGGCGCCAGCGCGATTTCGCGCGGACCGTTCGGCGCGCCGACAAGGCTGCGGCCGAGGCGGACGAGAATGCGGTCGCCCGCCGCCGGCGTTTCCGTCATCGTGACGGAAACTTTCGGCTCGCCGAGGCCGCTCAACTGATAATCCTTGCCCTGAGCAAGACCGGCGACGCCGGAGGCGTTGGCGCGGAAAACCTGAACGTGCCGGCCCGCCGCCGCCATGCGGCTCGGCGGGAAATCATTGTCGACGGAGAAAACGTTCGAGGCGCCGTCGGCCGTCATCACGACCTGCTTGCCGTCCGGCATGACGTCTTCCTTGAAGAGGAGGTCGAAAGACGGCAGCGCGATGCTGACAAGAATAAGGATCGGAACGCCGGTCCAGACGATTTCGACAAGCGTGTTGTGGCTGAATTTGCGCGGCGTCGGATTGGCCTTCGAATTGTAGCGCGCCATCACGTAAAGAAGCAGCGCCAGAACGAAGAGGCTGATCACCGTGATGATCGGCATCAGGATGATGTTATGGAAAAAGTGCACTTCCTCGGCGAGCTTTGAACCGGCCGCCAGCATTTCGAACCCGCCGTCGACGGGGCGATAGCCGTCCTCCGCTCCAGCGACGCCAAGACTTGCGATCGCCGCCGCCAATCCCGCAACAGCCGATCCAGCAATCAGTTTCCTCATGAGGCCCTCAAATAGCGATGACGAACGGCCGCGCGCCGTCCGGCCTTCCGGGCGAGGGCTTGGCGCCGCCGGCCGGAAAGGTCAATGGTCGGGCATGGCTTATAGGCGCTTCCGCACGCCGCCGTCACCCGCGCAGAACGAGGAAAAAAGGTCGCAGACGCTCGCGGCGCGCCATTGCCTAAGCCGCTGACGACGCTTAGGTCTCGGCCATGACCCAATCGCTCTTTTTCAGCCAGACCGGGCTCGATCGCGCACGCACGCAGTCAATCGTCGACGATGCGCTCAACGGCGCTGACGACGGCGAGCTTTATCTCGAATACGCGCAGTCCGAGACCTTCGTTTTCGACGACAATCGCCTGAAGACGGCGAGCTACAATATCGATCAGGGATTTGGGCTCCGCGCCGTTCTCGGCGAATCAACCGGTTACGCCCATGCGAGCGACCTTTCCGAAGACGCGCTGAAACGGGCGGCCTCGGCCGTTCAGGCGATCAAGACCGGCGGCGGCGGAACGCTCGCCGCCGCGCCGGCGCGGACCAATCTGAAGCTCTATCCCGACGATAATCCGCTCAACGCCCTGCCCTTCGAGGCGAAGGCCAAGCTTCTCGCCGACATTAACGACTACGCCCGCTCGAAAGACAGCCGCGTCCGGCAGGTTTCCGCCTCGCTCTCCGGCGAATGGGCGACGGTTGAGATCGTTCGTCCCGGCGGCGAAATCATCCGCGATATCAGGCCGCTGGTCCGGCTGAACGTGTCGGTCACCGCGGGCGACGGCGACCGGCAGGAATCGGGCTCCTACGGCGCCGGCGGGCGCGAAGGCTACGCCCGCTTCATCGCGCCCGACGCTTGGCGCTCCTATGTCGACGAGGCGTTCCGTCAGGCGCTCGTCAATCTCGACGCAGAGCCCGCCCCGGCCGGCGAGATGGAGGTCGTGCTTGGCTCCGGCTGGACGGGGGTCCTCCTTCACGAAGCCGTCGGCCACGGGCTCGAAGGCGATTTCAACCGCAAGAAGACGTCGGCCTTCGCAGGCCGGCTCGGCGAACGGGTCGCCGCTCCCGGCGTCACCGTCGTCGACGACGGCACGATCGCCGGCCGGCGCGGCTCCCTCACCGTCGATGACGAGGGAACCCCGACGTCGAAAACCGTTCTGATCGAGGACGGCATCCTCAAAGGCTACATGCAGGACCGGCTGAACGCGCGGCTGATGGGCGTTCCCGTCACCGGCAACGGACGCCGCGAAAGTTTCGCGCATCAGCCGATGCCGCGCATGACCAACACTTTCATGCTCGCCGGCGACAAGAAGCCGGAAGAAATCATCGCCAGCGTCAAGGACGGCGTTTACGCGGTCAATTTTTCCGGCGGACAGGTTGACATCACGTCCGGCAAATTCGTCTTCAATTGCACCGAGGCCTATCGCGTCAAAAACGGCAAGATCGGCGCGCCGTTGAAAAACTGCGCGCTGATCGGCGACGGGCCAAGCGTTCTGACGCGCGTCTCGATGATCGGCGACGACTTCGCGCTCGATCCGGGCATCGGCGTTTGCGGCAAGGCGGGCCAGGGCGTTCCCGTCGGCGTCGGCCAGCCGACGATCAAGGTCGATCGCCTGACCGTCGGCGGCGCCGGCGGTTGACGATCACGCCCTGCCTCGCATCATCAGCACGCCGATGATGACGCCGAAGGCCGCTTCCATCGCGTAAATGATGAACGCGCCGGCGACATGCATGTCGATTGCGCCTGTCGCGAGAAGCGCGGCGGGGATTGCGCCAGCGGCAAGGCCGGCGAGCCCCGCGACTTTGCGCTTTCGCGTGACGAGATCGGCGCCCCAGAGGATGAAGGCGAGCGATATCGCGTAGACAGCGGCGTATGCGAGCGCCTGATTGAGTTCCCACGCGAAGCGGAAAACATCCTTTGAGATCGCTGGTTCGCGCGCGGCGAGCGCGGGAACCGCAAAGCCGTTGATTGTCGCGGCGAGCAGATTGCCGAATGCGGCGGCGGCGTAGAAGACCAATCCGGCTAGAACCGGGAAGCGTTGAAGCCCGCGCCCAGAGGCGAACCGCGCAAAGCCGGCCAGGACGATCAGCAACAGGATCATCAGCGCGCCATGGACGAGATTGCCAAGCGTCGCAGCGTCAAAACTTGTAGGATGATGCGCCATGACAAGGACGCTCAAGGCCGAGGCGGCGGCTAGCATCGCCCCGGCGAGGCGTTCGTCCGGCTGGCGCGCAGGCGTGTCGGTGTTCATGCGGTCCTTTCCGTGATCCTGATTTTGCAGCAGGCTAGATCGCAGCGCAGCGGCGCGGTACGAACTTTTGCCGTCAAAAGTTCGACGTCAGTCGGAGAGCGACATGACTGAGCAAGCCAAAGGCGCGAGATCAACCATCGTCGAAGCGTTCACCCGCCTCGTTCTTGCAAAGCGCGACTCGCGTCCGCCTGTCGCCGATGTTCTGAGTGAAGCCGGCGTCGCCCGCTCGACCTTTTACGAGCATTTCGACAGCCGCGATTCCCTGCTGCTGGAAGCGTTTCGAACGCCGCTCGGCTTCGTCGCGGACGCCGCGACGCGCGAAGAGGGAGACGCCGGCGCCGAAGACGGTCTTATCGACATTCTCGACCATCTTCGCGATTACAAACGGGGCGCCGTCGACATTCTAACCGGTCCGCTGGCGCCGCGCGTCGTGCGCGCGCTCGCCGAGCTTATTTCTGATCGCCTGCCGGACTGCGCGCCGAAGCCGGCGCTTCATCTTGCAGATATCCAGATCGGCTTCATCCGGCTTTGGCTGACGGGCGAAACGCCCTATGCTGCGCACGATCTCGCCCGCCTCATGATTCGCAGCGCCGCAGCTCAGCGTGCGATTATGACCGGGAATTCCAGTTTCTAGGCTTCTTTGTCCAACACCGTTTTTCTCGTCGTTCTTCTCGCCGCCTTCATGCATGCGGCGTGGAACGCGATCATCAAGGATCGCGGCGACCGTTTCTTTTCGATTTCAACGCTCGGCGTCGCTCAAGGCGTCATCGCGCTTTGCCTGACGCCCTTTGTCGGCATGCCGGAACAGGCGGTCTGGGGCTGGATCGCCGCGTCGGCGGCGCTTCATACGGGCTACAAGCTCTTCTTGATTCGCGCCTATACGGCCGGCGATCTCGGCCAGGTCTATCCGTTGGCGCGCGGGTCGGCGCCGCTCTTGTCCTCCCTGATCGCGCTCCTCTTCCTGCACGAGACGCTGGGGCCTTTTCTTTGGGCGGGCGTCGTCACGCTTTGCGCCGGCATCGCGCTGATGTCGTTCAAGGGCGGCGTCGCCCGCGCGCTTGACGCCAGCGCCGTCTTTTGGGCGCTCGGCACCTCGCTCTTCATCACCGGCTACACGATCGTCGACGCTGTCGGCGCGCGCGCCGCTGAGTCGGCGGCGACCTATATCGTCTGGATGTTCGTCTTTGACGGGCTCGCGATCGCGCTCGTTTACGCCGGCGTCCGGCGCGGGCGCGTCAATGCGGCGTTGCGCGAATTGCCGTTCGGCGTTCTCACCGCATGCCTGTCGCTCGGCGCCTACGGCCTCATCATCTGGGCGATGACGCAGGCGCCGATCGGCGCGGTCGCGGCCTTGCGCGAGTCGAGCATCCTCTTCGCGCTGGCGATTTCGGTTCTTTTTCTGAAAGAACGCGCAAGCGTCTGGCGAATCGCGTCGGCGGTCTTGATCCTTATCGGCGTCGCCTTGATGCGCATCGCCTGATCAGACGGCGGCGGTCCAGATTTTCTCGCCGATGATCGATGTGACGATAACGACCAGAATGACGAAATAGATGAAAGCCGACATCGCCGAGGTCCAGATCGTCTTGATCCAGCCGCGTTTATAAGCGCGCCTTAGCGCCAGCGTGAAGTAAAGACCAAGCAGAGCCATTGAAACGGGCATTATTTGCGGAACGCCGAACTGCCCCAGCAGGATCGCCGCGCCGAAAATCGCGAAGCCGGTCGCATGGCTGTAGAGCGACAGGACGAGATGATCGAAGAAGAGCGCGCCGCGCCCGCGAATGAACAGCGCCAGAATGAGCGCCAGAAAGGGCGCCATGAAGAACATGACGCGCGGCAGCCAGAGATTGACGCTCTCGTTGAATTTCAGGGGATCCGAGACGAGCGCATCGACGCCGGAAACGACCCGGTTGAACCCTTCAGCGACGTCGTTTTTCGTCAGCGCCTCGCCGCCGATCTCGGCTTGAATCTCGCTCCCGTCTTTCTCAATCTCCGCCGTCGCCGCCGTTGAAACGCTTTGCTTGCATTCGCGCCATTTCTCTTCATCGAATTTGATATCCTGCGGCCGCACGAAGAATCGCGCCTTGAAATTGATGCTGCAATTGACATCCTGCCCGTCAATAACGAGGGCTTCGGTTGTGGATGTCGCCGCTTCAACCTTGGCGCGCGTTTTTTCATCCATTTCGTCGAGCGCGGCGGCGAATTCCGCTTTTTCGGCCGCGACCTGTTCCGGCGTTTTAGCCGTCACCTCGAAAGCGACGAACATCGTTTTCGTCAGGCCGAGAATGAGGAAGAAAATAAAACTGACGACAAGGAACAAGCGAACCGGCGGCGTATAGCGCGAGCGTCGGCCGTGACTGTAATTCGACGGCACGAGGCCGGGCGAAGACGCCATCAGCCCCAGCGTCGACCACATGCGCGAGTCGAAGGCGAAGGTGTCCTCGATGAAATCCCGAAGGAGAACGAACGTGCTGCGCCGCATGTCGTCGTTTTTCTGGCCGCAAATCGCGCAATAGGGCCCGACGATTTCCGCCGCGCAGGAAAGGCAGCGCTCGCCCGTCGACGAAAGCGCGACGGCGCTCTTCTTCTTCGCGGTCTCGTCGACGCCGCCGCCGTCGCCCGGATCAATGTCAGGAATATCGCCCATCTCGCCCTCCCGGCCGGAAGGTTATTCCATTGGCGGACGAATGAAAATGACCTCACCTTTCGCGCGAACGGCGCGCGCGCAGGACGGCGCGCGTCTTGAGGGTCAGGATCAGCCCCGCCATCAGGATCGTCACAGAATTGGCGATGATGATCGGCGCGCTTGACAAGAGGACGCCGTAAACGAGCCAGAACGCGACGCCGGCCGTGAACATCGCATACATCGCCAGCGAAATCGCGTTGGTGTCGCCGGTGCGGATCGTCCTTGCCGCTTGCGGCAGGAAGGAAAGCGTCGTCAAAACGGCGGCGATCCCGCCGACGGCGTCGATGGCGGACATGCTTGCTCCCTTGCGGCGATCGCGCGGGGCTGTATCACGAAAGGCGACGGGCGCGATAGAAGCGCCCATTCCGTTTGCGGCCATGACCGATTTCGTCACCAGATTCGCGCCGTCGCCGACCGGCTATTTGCATCTCGGCCACGCCTTTTCGGCGCTGACAGCGTTTAGAGCCGCCAGGGAAGCGGGCGGCCGCTTCCTTTTGCGGATCGAAGACATCGACCGGGGACGCCGCAGGCCGGAATTTGAAACGGCGATCTATGAAGATCTCGCCTGGCTCGGCCTTGAATGGGAAACGCCGGTTCGCCGCCAGTCGGATCATTTCGCCGATTATGAAGCCGCGCTTTCAAGGCTCATCGACAAGGGTCTCGTCTATCGGTGCTTTAAGACTCGCAAGGAAGTGCTCGATGAGATTGCACGCGCGCCGCATCTCGGCCGCGAAGGCCCCGAAGGTCCCGCATTCATCGGCGCCGCCTTGCCGGAAGCGGAAGAAAGCGTCCTGATCATCGCCGGCGCGCCTTTCGCCTGGCGCCTGTCGATGGCGCGCGCGCGCAAATCGCTCGGGCCGCATTTCGACCGGCTTTCCTTCATCGAACAGGACATCGACGGCGCGAACGAACGGCGCGTTCCCGCAACGCCGGAGATTTTCGGCGACGCGGTGATCGCCCGCAAGGATTCCGGCACGAGTTATCATCTCGCTTCGGTTCATGACGACGCGCTCGCCGGCGTCACGCATGTCATTCGCGGCGATGATCTGCGCGCGGCGGCGCATCTTCATGCGCTCTTGCAGGCGCTTCTGGAATCGCCTGCGCCCGTTTACCGGCACCACGAACTCATCGCCGACGACAGCGGCAAACGCCTCGCCAAGCGCGACAAGGCCGCGACCTTGCGGTCGCTGCGCGACGCAGGGGCGACGCCCGCCGATCTTTATCGCCGACTTGGATTTTCCGACTGAGCCGCGGCGCAGAATTCGCCCGATATCGAACGCAAGCGTTAGGGCGCTGGGATGTCGCTCATTCGGACGCGATAGCGGCCCGTCATCGGCCATGAGAAGAGAACGTCCTCAAGCTTCGGCCCCGAGCCGATATTGTGCACGACCATCGGCCAGCCCGAGGCGCCGATCTCATCCGTCACGATTCCGATATGCGGAAGAAACCCGGCGTCGCCGCGCAAATTCCAGGCGACGATGTCGCCGGGCTCATACGCGCGCGCATCCAGGCTCGGCGAAAGCCGCCATCCCTTGCGCGCCATGAAAATTTCGAGATTGGGAACGCGGCGATGATCGATATTGGAATCGGCGCGGGCGAGGCCCCAGAATTGCGGATAGGCGGCGAAATTCGCCGTCATGTCCTCATGCACGAGCCGCTGGAGATCGATATCAAGCTTGCGCAGCGCGCGGACGATGACGTCCGCGCAAACGCCCTTGTCCGCCGCGACGTCGCCCATCGGATAAGCGAGGCGCTGATAGGAAGCGTCATAGGTGACGCGATGGCGGGTTTGCTCGACGGCGGCTGCGGAAACGCTTGCGCCTAAGGTCGCGGGCGCGGCGAGCGCCGGCGCAACCGCGAGGAGCAAAAGCGTGAAAATCGCCGCGACTGACTTCATGCCGGCGATGAAACTCCGACAATGCGGCGCCGCGATGGCGCAGCGATGTCATTCAAGCGAAATTGTGAGGAGACGATGAGCGCTGATCCGGTTAACCTTCGCGCGCGGAGGCTCAACCATGAAACCAGTCCTTTTGCTCGCCCTCAGGGCGTCGACCGGCGCATTGTTGATCGTATGGGGCGCCTTGCGCGCCTTTTCCCCCGAACGCGGCGTCGGGCTTGCGAATAAATATTACGGCGGCGCGGTCAATTCCGAAGCGATTCAGGCGGCGTTCGGCTGGGGCGAGATCGCCCTCGGCGCGCTCGTCATTCTCGGCCTCTTCCGGGTCGTCGCTTACCCGCTGCAGGCGTTGATGCTCGTCGGCGGGGCGCTCGCCATCTGGAAGCACCTTCTCGACCCGTTGAGCCTTTATCTGTTCACGGGCGAGGCGAAGGCGAACATCCTCTTCTTCCCCTCGACGACGGTCGCGATCGCCGCGCTCATCCTGCTGGCCTTCAAGGCCGACGACCGGCTGGCGCTCGACCGGCTGATCGGGCGAAAATAGCGCCGGAACGCGGATCGCACGCGACGAATCGCATGCAATGCGCCCTCGCGCTTCCTATATGATGGAGGCGAAGGAGGCGCCCCATGTTCCGTGACCACCCGATTTCGGAGAACGACGCGATGGACCCGATGTCGTTCATCCTCAACATTCTCTGGCTGATCGCCGGCGGCGCAGTGGCCGCACTCGGCTGGTTCATCGCCGCGGCCGTCATGGTCGTGACGATCATCGGCATTCCGTTTGCGCGGGCCGCTTTCGACAACGGCGTCTATACGCTCTGGCCGTTCGGCGTTCGCGCCTATGACCGCGGCGCGCTTTACGGGGAAGATATCGGCACGGGCCCCCTCGGCTTCCTCGGAAACATCATCTGGTTCGT
>CALAZI010000182.1 GCA_937895955.1 uncultured Alphaproteobacteria bacterium
GGAAACGCCGATCTTTCTCGACGCGCTCCTCGCCGATTGCGGGCTCACCGGCGGCTTGGAACCGATGCTCGGCGATGAACATCTCCGCGTCGTTTCGGTGCTCGGTTTTCCGCCGGCTTCGGAACCCGGATTTTTGGACGCGTTCAATCGGCTCGGGTTTTCCTATCGCTGGACGACGCGGTTCATTGCGCTCGACAAGGCGGCGGCGACCAAGGAGATCACGAAATACCGCCGGCAATGGTTCGCCAAGCGCAAATCGATCGCCGCGATCGTCAAGGAGACGCTTTTCAACGAAGAGAGCGTCCTTCTCGACGCCGACGCCGACAACAAGGCGGCGGATGCTGACGCGGCGCTGCAGGAGCTCGGGGCCGATGACGTCGCCTTCGGCTATCTGACTTGCGCCGTCATTGTTTCAGACGTTGACGCCTCTCTCGCTGACGACAAGGCGAAAGAGATCGAACGCGTCCTCAATGGTCGCGGCTTTGTCGCCATTCGCGAAAGCGTCAACGCCGTCGACGCCTTTCTCGGGTCCTTGCCCGGCCATCTCTACGCCAATATCCGGGCGCCGCTCATTCACACGCTCAATCTCGCGCATCTCGCGCCCCTGTCGGCGGTCTGGGCGGGCGAGGCGTGGAACGCGCATCTGAACGCCCCGCCGCTTATTCAGGCGACGACGCATGAGACGACGCCGTTCCGGCTTTCGACCCATATCGGCGATGTCGGCCATGCGATGATCGTCGGGCCCACGGGCGCCGGAAAATCCGTGCTCCTTGCTTTGATGGCGCTGCAGTTCCGCCGTTATGAGAAGTCTCAGGTCTTTGCGTTCGACAAGGGACGCTCGATGCGGGCCGCGATCCTTTCGCTCGGCGGCGTATTCCATGATCTCGGAAGTGATGAGGCGCTCGCCTTCCAGCCATTGCGCGAGATCGATAGCGAGGCCGGCAGAGCGCGGGCGCAGCACTGGCTATTGGGCGTCCTCTCCCAGGAAGGCGTCGCGCTCGATCCCGCGATCCGGGACGCGGTCTGGTCGGCGCTCGGCAACGTCTCTGAAGCGCCGGTCAAAGAAAGGACGCTGACCGGCCTCACGCTCCTCTTGCAGCGCGCCGATCTCCGCGACGCCTTGAAGCCCTTCACAATCGACGGCGCCCATGGCGGCCTCTTCGACGCCGAGGAGGAAACGCTGCAGCTCTCCGACGTCATTGGTTTCGAGATGGAGAGCCTGATGCGCCGGCAGTCGGCGGTCGCGCCAGCGCTCTCCTACCTCTTCGACCGGCTCGATGCGCGCTTCGACGGACGCCCGACGCTTCTCCTCATCGACGAGGCCTGGGTATTCCTTGACCACCCGCTCTTTGCCGAGCGCCTGCGCGACTGGCTCAAGACCTTGCGCAAGAAAAACGTCTCGGTCGTCTTTGCGACGCAGTCTTTGAGCGACATCCAGAGCTCGGCGATTGCGCCGGCGATCATCGAAAGCTGCCCGTCGCGAATCTTCCTCGCCAATGCGCGGGCGCGGGAAGCGGGCATCCGCTCCGCTTACGAGGCTTTCGGATTGAACGAACGGCAGATCGAGATCATCGCCACGGCGACGCCGAAGCGCCATTATTATTACCAGTCTTCGATCGGCAATCGTCTCTTCGAATTGGGGCTCGGCCCCGTCGCGCTCTCCCTTTGCGGCGCGTCGGACCCCGACACGCAGAAACTCATCGACAAGATCTTGATCGAGTCGCCTGAGCGATTCGCCGCGGAATTCCTGCGCGCCAAGGGCCTCGTCTGGGCCTCCGATCTCATCGCCGACACCCAACCTCATGAAAGGAGCCTGCCATGCGCCGCCGAATGAAGAAACTCGCCGCCGCCAGCCTCATCGCGATTGCGTCGGCGCTCGGCGTCAATGGAACCGCCAACGCGCAGTTCTTCGGCGGCATCGTCTATGACCCGACCAATTACGCGCAAAATCTCCTGACCGCGACGCGCACGCTCACCATGATCAACAACCAGGTGAAGCAAT
>CALAZI010000183.1 GCA_937895955.1 uncultured Alphaproteobacteria bacterium
GAACTGGTGCAGATGCGCCGCGACCGGCCGACCTTCGCCATCATGATCATGGTGCCGATCATGCAATTGACGCTGTTCGGCTACGCCATCGACACCGACCCGCGCAACCTGCCGACCGCCGTTGAACTGCGCGACGACGGGCCGTTGACGCGCAGTCTCCTCGCTTCAATGCGCCAGTCCGAATATTTCAATATCATCGCTCAGGTCGCGACCGATGAAGAGGGCGAAAGTCTTTTGCGGTCGGGCGCCGTCTCCTACCTCATCGTCATTCCGGAAAATTTCGAAACGGAATTCGTCCGCGGCGAACGCCCGCAAATCCTCATCGCGGCGGACGCCAGCGATCCCGTCGCGGCCGCCGGCCCAATCGCGGCCGCCAACGAAATCGCGCGGCGCGCCTTCGCGCCGGAACTTGAGCGCCTGCCGAAAAAGCTGCGCGGCGGCGCCCCGCCTTTCGAGGCTGTCATTCACCGGCAGTATAATCCGGCCGGCGAAACCTCGATGAACATCGTGCCGGGCCTGCTCGGCATCATCCTCACCATGACGCTGATCATGATCACCTCAATCGCGCTGACGCGCGAGGTGGAACGCGGCACGATTGAATCGCTGCTATCGACGCCGGTGCAGGCTAGCGAAATCATGATCGGCAAGACGACGCCCTACATTATTGTCGGAATCATCCAGACGGCGATCGTGCTCATCGCGGCGCGGCTCATCTTCCATATCCCCTTCATCGGCGATGCGGCGCCGTTCCTGCTTGCGCTCCTGCTTTTCATCTTCACCAATCTGATGCTCGGCTATCTCATCTCGACGGTCGCGAAGACGCAGATGCAGGCGATGCAGATGACGTTTTTCGTTTTCCTGCCGTCCATCCTCTTGTCCGGCTTCATGTTCCCCTTCGCGGCCATGCCGAACTGGGCTCAGGCGATCGGCGAGGCGCTCCCCATCACGCATTTCCTCCGGATCGTTCGCGAAGTGATGCTGAAAGGCGCAGGCTTTGCTGAAATCCGCGACGACATCTGGCCGATCGCGATCATACTGACCGTGCTTGCCCTCGCCGCGCTGGCGCGCTTCAGACGGACGCTGGATTGAGCGTCAGATCCACCTTCTGACGCGCGAGCGATAGGCGTCATATTCGGCGCCGAAGCGGCGCGCGAGATATCGCTCTTCAGGAAGGATAACGAAGAAATGGAATATGAGACCGACGATCGCGGTTGTGACGATGATCCAGACATTCGATGTCGCTATGCCGAACCCTGTTCCGAAAATCACCATCGCGAGATAGATCGGGTTGCGCGAAAATTTATAGGGTCCCTTCTGGAAGAGCTCGCCCGCGGGCGTCGCCGGGCGAAGTCCCTGCCCTTTCTCTGCGAAAATCTGCACTGACGACAGAACGAGACCGAGCGCCAGAATGATCATCAAGCCGCCAAGTCCCTCGGCGAAGGCGCGCGGGATCGGCAGGCGACCGCCGGCGAAAAGCCGAATGAGATAACCCGCGATCAGCGCGAAAAAGAGCGCCGTCGGAGGATGCAGCTTAACGTCCGGACGGTCTTCGATCGGTGCAGGCGCATCCATCGGATCAGGCGCGAATTCATCGACCATCATCAACCCCTGTCGCGCAGCAGCCTTTGCTTCTCGCGCTGCCAGTCGCGTTTCTTTTCCGTCGCGCGCTTATCCGGCGCCTTCTTGCCGAGCGCCAGTCCGATTTCGAGCTTGGCGATACCGCGCTCGTTAAAGTAAAGCTTCAGAGGCGCAATCGTATAGCCTTTGCGATCAACAGCTTGCGTCAATCTTGCAACCTCGCGCGCATGAAGCAAAAGCTTGCGAGGCCGCTTCGGCTCATGGTTCTCGCGATTGCCGCGCGAGTATTCGGGAATGTTGGCGTTGATGAGCCAGATCGCGCCGTTTTCGGGTGAGGCGTATGATTCCTTGATCGTTGCCTTGCCCTCGCGCAGCGCCTTCACCTCGGTGCCGGTCAGCATGATCCCGGCCTCGATCGTGTCCTCGATATGATAATCGTAGCGGGCGCGCTTGTTGTCGGCGATGAGCTTGAACGCGCCGTCTTTCTTCGCCGCCATCAATCAAGCAATCCCAGGCCTGCGAGCACGGCTTTGACGCGCGCTTTGGTCGCTTCGGACGGCGAGACAAGCGGCAGGCGCAATTCGTCCGAGCAAAGCCCCATCAGCGACAGCGCATATTTGACCGGACCTGGCGAGGTCTCGGCGAAAAGAACATCGTGCAACGGCGCCAGCCGATCCTGAACGGCGAGCGCGGCGGAAAAATCACCCGCAAGCGTTGCTTTCTGCATCTTCGCGCAGAGATCGGGAACGACATTCGACGTGACGGAGATGCAGCCCTTGCCGCCCATTGCGTTGAAACCGACCGCCGTCATGTCCTCGCCGGAGAGCTGAATGAAATCGGCGCCGCTTGCGAGACGCTGCAACGCGACGCGCGCAAGATCGCCGGTCGCATCCTTGACGCCGACGATGCGCGGCAGCTTCGATAGGGTCGCAATCGTTTCAACAGAAAGATTGGCGACCGTTCGCCCCGGCACATTGTAGAGAATAATCGGCAGGCCGACGGCGTCATGAAGCGCAGTGAAATGCGCGATCAAGCCGGCCTGCGTCGGCTTGTTGTAATAGCCGGTGACGGTCAGCAGCGCGTCAGCGCCCGCCTTTTCCGCAAAGCGCGCGATTTCTATCGCCTCAGCGGTGGAATTCGATCCGGCGCCGGCCATCACGGCCGCACGCCCGGCAGTCGCCTCAACGGCGAGAGCGATAAGGCGGCGATGCTCCTCATGGGTCACCGTCGCCGATTCGCCCGTCGTTCCGACCGGCACGACCGCCGTCGTCCCGCCCTTAACCTGGCGGTCAATCAGGCGCTGAAAGGCCGCGTCGTCGACGGCGCCGCCGCGAAATGGCGTGATCAGGGCTGTCATTGAACCGTGCAGGTTTTTCATGGGCTTTAAGGTCCTCAACAGTCGGCCCGGATACAGCTATCCGCAAAACCCGGCAAGTTTTCAGTCTTTTAAGGGGAAATGCATGCATTTCGCGGCAAATCGTCTACCATAGGGGGGTTGGTTGAGGGGATGCGTCCGTCGTCCATGAGTCATTTGGGGAAATTCCGCGTCTTCGCCCTGGCCGGGCTGGCCGCGGCCGCCAGCGTCTTTGCGACCGCAAACGCCGCCATGCCGGCGCCGCCGCGCCTGAAACCGTCGGCGCCGGGTCCCGCCTATCTTGAAACGGACGATCTATCGCGACTGAAAGATGTCAGGTCGTCGCTCGGCCGCCGCGATTACGCGCGCGCAAAATCCATGATCGCCGCGATGGGCGATCCGACCGCGCGCAGTCTCGCCGAATGGTACTATTTCGAGGCCGAGGACCCCCTCGTCTCGATCGAGGCGACAGACCGTTTTCTTGACGCGCATCCGGACTGGCCGTCGCAAGGCAAAATCCAGGGCCACGCCGAAGAGCGGATGCTGTGGACGACGTCGCCGCAAGCGATCCTTGACTTCTTTGACACCCGCGATCCAATCACCGGCGAAGGCAAACTGCAGCTCGCCCGCGCTCAATTCGCCGTCGGCGCGCGCGACGCCGGCATGGCGCATCTGCGCGACGCCTGGATCAATCACAATTTCAAACTGCCGGATGAGCAGCGCCTCCTCGCCAATTACGGCGCGCGTCTGACTGATGACGACCACGCCGCGCGCGCCGATCGTTTGCTCTGGGCGCGCGAGGTGACGAACGCCAAGCGCGTCTTTTCGCGTCTCAGCGCTATTGAACGAAACCGCGCGGAAGCGCGCGTCGCGCTGCTTATCGGCGGCAAGGACGGCGCAAGGCTCTATTCCCGCCTCAGCGAACAGGACCGCAGCGACTCCGGCGTCATGCTCGCCGCCGTGCGCTATTTCCGCCGCCATGAAGAAGAGCCGCGCGCCATCGCCATCGTCAGAAGCGCGCCGAGCGACGCCCTGATCCTGCGCGCGCCTGACCGTTGGTGGTACGAACAGAATCTGCTGATGCGCTGGGCGCTGAAAAACCGGCAATACGCCGACGCCTATGCGATGGCGTCCCATCACGCGCTGACGCCCGGAACTTCTGAATTCGCTGAAGCTGAATTCTCCGCCGGCTGGATCGCGCTCAGATTTCTCAATGATCCGGCCCGCGCCGAGCAGCATTTCGCCGCCCTGACCGCCAATGTCGGCGCGCCGATTTCCTTATCGCGCGGCTGGTACTGGCTGGGGCGCGCCGCCGACGCAAGGGGCGACGCCGCCGCCGCGAGCGCGCGTTATGCAAAAGCGGCCGAGCATATTTACACTTTTTACGGCCAGCTCGCGGCGGAAAAGATCGGCGGCGCCGCGTTGACCCGCGCGTTTGAACCGTCTCCGCCCGCGACCGCGGAAGAAAAAGCGCGTTTCGGCTCACGGCCCGCGGTCGCCGCGCTCCGCATGCTGACGGATATCAAGGACGATCGCGCATTCCTGATCTTCGCCTATCACATCGACGACATGCTCCAAACGCGCGGCGAGTTTCGCGAACTCGCCGACCTCGCCATCGGCATGAAGGCGCCGCATGTCGCCGTGCGCGCCGGCAAGGTCGCGGTCAGAAGCGACGCTTTTGCGCCGGACATCGCCTATCCCGATATCGCCGTGCCGAATGCGGCGACGCGCTATGCGCCGGCGGAAGTCATCCTCGGCCTTTCAAGACAGGAAAGCGAATTCAACCCGCGCGCCTATTCGCGCGCCGGCGCGCGCGGAATGATGCAGTTGATCCCGTCCACAGCTCTCGCAACGGCGCGCAAGGCGGGTCTTAAATACAATCGCTCGGCGCTGCTCGATGATCCGCATTACAATATGACGATCGGATCGGCGCACCTTTCCCAGCTCATCAGCCGGTTTGAGGGTTCATGGATCATGACCTTCGCCGCCTATAACGCCGGCCCGAACCGCGTCGATCAGTGGATTGAAGCCTATGGCGATCCGCGCGGCGCCGGCGTCGATCCGCTCGACTGGATCGAACAGATCCCGTTTGAGGAAACGCGCAATTACGTCCAGCGCGTGCTTGAAAACAGCCAGATATACAGAAGCCGCCTCACCAAGGGCGCAATCGCCGGCGCGCTCGCCGCCGATATCGAACGCGGCGGCCCCGATAAGCGCATCGCCGCGATCGCGCCTCTTAGCGCGTCGGGTCCGTTGCCGGACGTGCAGCCGCGCATCGCGCAAATGGCGGCGCCGATCCTCGCGCCGCCGGTCGCAACCGCCGCACCGACGACGCATATCGAAACCCCTCCTGCGCCGACGGCCAAGCCGAAATCGCGCAATACGCGCTCAGGCGCAAAAAAAACGACGCCGCGTTCAAATCGCGGCCGCCAGACCCCTCGCCTTGAGCAGAGCATCCGCCTTGAACAGCCGGAAACGGCGGCAGACACGGCTGCGCCGCATGCCGCGCCCGCTGCGCAAGAAGCGACGGCGCCGCCGGCGGCTGAACCCGCGGCGGCAACGACGCCGATTGCGGCTGAAGCCGGCGAAACGCCGCTCATCATGGCTCCGGCGGACATCATCCCAGCCGGCGTCGCTGAATTGGAGCCCGCCGATGCCGGAGAAGCGCTCGCGCCGCAGCCTGTCGGCGCGGAAGACGACCTCGCCGTCGAGGCGACCGAATGCCTCGCCTATAGCGATTTCATCGCGGCGACCGCCAAGGAGGAGGCGACGGCCGCCGATCTGAACGCCGGCGCGCTCGCGGAACTGATCGGCGGCGGATCGGCCTGCGTCGATTGAAAGGTCGATTTAGCCTCTGATCAGCGTTCGCCGAGCCTTTTGCCTTGCATCGCGACCGGAATGCCGACATTTTCCGCCCCGCCGGAGAGGTGGCCGAGAGGTCGAAGGCGCTCCCCTGCTAAGGGAGTATACCCGTTAAACGGTATCGAGGGTTCGAATCCCTTCCTCTCCGCCAGCCGCTTCCGCTTTATTCTCCGAACGCCTCGTCCGTATCGACATCGTCGACCACGCCGGAATCTTCGACCGAAACCGTCAGAATGTCGTCGCTGTTTCGCACAATCATTTTCGCGCCGTCATCGCCGGACAAGCGCGACAGCGCGCTGAAATGCCGGCGCGCGAAAAAGACCGGGTGGCCGGGCGCGTCGCGATAAACCGGCCTCAGGATCGAGGCGTCTTTGCGCCTTTCAAACTCTTCGATCAGGACTTTCACTGTCGCAACGCTGAGATGCGGCATGTCGCCAAGAAAGATCGCGGCGGCGTCGATTGCATCGTCGATCTGCTTCACGCCCGCAGCAATAGACGCGCCGACGCCGGCGTCAGCATTCTCATTGACGACAACGATATAGCCGCGGCGGCGCGCTTCTTCGGCGGCGCCGCAGTCGCTGTCCCGAACGACGCATATGAATTCCGCAAACCCCGCCGCCGCAACGCTGTCTAGGCAATGCGCAACCAACGGCGCGCCGCGATAGGCGCGCATCAGCTTGTCGCCTTGCGGATGGCGTCTTGACGCGCCGGCGGCGAGAACGACAGCGGCTATCGTCGCCATCGCGCGCCTGTTCCGCCGCAACGGCGCGCGGCGATGATTTCCGCCAGAACGGATATGGCGATTTCCTCCGGCGACTTCGCGTGAATATCAATTCCGATCGGACCGTTGATCGCGCCGAGGTCGGCCTCGTCAACGCCGTCGCGGCGCAGCGCGTTGAGCCGCTCGACGTGCGTTTTGCGGCTTCCAAGCGCGCCGAGATAGAAACACCGGCTCGCGATCAGCGTCTTCAGGATCGGCGGCTCCCAATCATGTTCATGAAAAAGAACCGCCGCCGCCGTCCACTCATCGACATTATCCGCACGGTAGCGGCCAGGCCCCGCCAGCGTGGTCGTCTCGTCGGAACAGTCTTTCACACCCTCCAGCGTTTCGCTTTCCGGCGATGCGACCAAGACCTGCATGCCGGCGGCTTTCGCCGACCGCGCCAGCGACAGGACGACAGGGCCCTTGCCGATGATTTCAACGCGCGTCGCGGGCTCATAAGGGCGACGGAAAAATTTCGCCGCCGGCTTGTACGGCGCGTTCTCATGCTGCGCGATCATCGCTTCGTCAAAGGCGATATCGAGATGGCAACGCCGCCGCTCGGCGAGAGAGGTGACAAGTCCCGCGACGGCTCCCTGCGGCAGGTCAGTTGCGAAATGAACGTCGATGCCGGACCCGCAGGGAAGGCGCACGTCGAGAAAAGGCGAGCCGCGCCCGTAGCGCCGCAGGCGGTTTTCCCCACTCTTGATGGCGTCGACGGCTTCCGCCGCAAGCGCGGCTTCCGCGCATCCGCCAGTGATGTAACCGAACGCCTCGCCGCTTTCGGAAACCGCGATCTGGCTGCCGACCGGACGCGGCGCCGATCCGTCAATATTGACGAGCGTCACGAGCGCCGCTCTTTCGCCGCGCCGGCGAAAGGACAGCCAGGCTTCCAGCACGCTTTCGTCAATCGGTTTCGTCATCGCAAACGTTCGCCGCAATTCGACAATGATTATCCAAGCGCCAGCCGCATTTCGAGCATGTAGGGTTCAAATCCCGCTTTTTCATAGGCGTGCGTCGCTGCCGCATTCGTCGGGTAGACTTCGAGCCGCATCTCCGTGAGGCCGTTTTCGCGCGCCCATTCCTTAAGCCGCGCCAATATGCGCGCATTGACGCCGCGCCCGCGCCATTGCGGCTCAACGAACATCAGGCCGACATAGGCGTGAAAGGCGGGTTCGGTGAACAGACGGGACGCCGCCCGTCGCGCGAAGCCGCAGCCGACGGGCGCGCCGTCCGCTTCAGCGATCGCGACAAAGGCCTCCGGCGAGTTGATGAGAACGCCAAGATCATAATAGGTGACGCGCTCTTTCTTGATTGTCGGATCGAACGGGCGTTCCGCTTCGATGATCCCCTGTTCAAAGCGTTGCAAGGCTTCAAGGTCTGACGCTTCGGCGCGGCGGATTGAAATTTCAGCCATCACGCCTCAACAATGAGCATCGAGCCAGGCGACCACGTCGGCGATGACGGATTCCTTTCCTGGATCATTGAAAATTTCATGGAAAAACCCGTCATAGATTTTCAGCGTCTTGTCCGCAGAGCTCGCCCGCTCATAGAGAAGGCGCGATCCTTCGGGTGCGGCGAGTCCATCCTCGCCGCCATGCAACAGCAGAAGCGGCAGGGAAAGTTGCGTCGCCCTTTCGAGCGTTTCCGTCATCGCATCGAGCATCTCGGCGCCGAGGCGCGCGCTGATCTTGCCGCGATAGACGAGCGGGTCGTTCACATAGGCGTCGAAAACGTTTAGGTCGCGGCTGACAAGGTTCGCGTCAAGACCAATCAAGCCGGCCTTCGGCGCAAGCCTTGAAAGAATGCGGCCGATGAAAAGAACCGGCGCCGGAGGCTGATCGACCGCTTTCACCGACGGCCCGGAGAGGACGGCGCCGGCGAAAGCGCCTTGCGCGCGCGTCAGATAATTCGCGGCGATCAGCCCGCCCATGGAATGACCGATCAGGAAGCGCTTTTTGCTCGGCTGCGCGGCGGTCGCCTCAGCGAGCAGCGCGTCGACGCCGTCGCGGTAAACTGAAAAGGCCGGAACAAAACCGCGAACGCCGTCAGAACGCCCGTGCCCCCAATGATCAAGGGCGAAGACGTCATAATCGGCCTCATTCAGCGCTGCGGCGACATGCTCATAGCGGCCGAGATGCTCGGCATAGCCATGCGAGAGAAGAATGACGGCCTTCGCCTCCCCGCGCGGCGACCAGCGCGCAAAGCGCAGCCTGTCGCCGGCCGCCGCCGACATCGCCGGCAGCGTGAGCGCGCCTTCGATAGCCGCCATATCGTAGAGCTCCAAAAAGCCGATCAACCTGAACGCGGGTTTTAGACCGCTTCCGCCCGTGAGGCGAGCCGACTTGCCTATCGGCCCGGAATCCGGCCCATTCTGCACGATCAGAGGACGGAACCGACATGATTGACGATCAGCCTGCGAGCGGCGGCGCCTATGGCTGGTACATCGTCGCGCTCTGCATGATCGCCTATATATTTTCGTTCATCGACCGCCAGATCCTGGCGCTGATGATCGAACCGATCCGCAAGGACCTCGCGATTTCGGACACCGAATTCAGCCTGCTGCACGGCCTCGCCTTTTCGATCTTCTACGCCACCATGGGCATTCCGATCGCGCGTCTAGCCGATGCGCGCTCGCGCCCGCTGATCATCAGCGCCGGCGTCTTCCTGTGGAGTCTCGCCACGGCGGCGACGGGGCTCGGCAAGAACTTCCTTCATGTCTTCATCGCGCGCATGGGCGTCGGCGTCGGCGAGGCGGCGCTGTCGCCGGCCGCCTATTCGATGATCGCCGATTTGTTCCCGAAGAAATCGCTCGGCCGCGCGCTCGCGGTCTATTCGATCGGCTCATTCATCGGCGGCGGTCTCGCCTATCTGATCGGCGGCGGCGTCGTCGCGCTTGTCGGCGATGTCGAGGCGGTCGCGCTGCCGCTCATCGGCGAAGTGAGAAGCTGGCAAGTCGTCTTCTTCGCCGTCGGCCTGCCCGGCGTTCTACTGGCTGCGGTGTTTTTTCTGACCGTCAAGGACCCGCCGCGCACCGCCGATCACGATCCGAGCCTGCCGCTTTCCGCCGTCGCGAAGTTCATCGGGTCGA
Source organism: uncultured Alphaproteobacteria bacterium (assembly GCA_937895955.1). Classification (GTDB taxonomy): domain Bacteria; phylum Pseudomonadota; class Alphaproteobacteria; order Caulobacterales; family Parvularculaceae; genus Amphiplicatus. The sequence goes on from CALAZI010000183.1 coordinate 9,646, forward strand.
ACCGGCGCTTCTTCATCGCTCATTACGGCGGCTTCACGCTCTGCGCGCTGTCGCTCTTCGCGCTGATGTCGTGGACGCCGGCCTATCTCATCCGCGTTCATCATTTGCCGACATCGCAGACCGGCCTCATTCTCGGCGTGACGCTCCTTGTCGCCAATGTCGGCGGCGTGCTGGCGAGCGGCTGGCTGACCGATTATTTCGAAAAACACGGGCGCGACGACGCGCCGATGCGCGCCGGCATGATCGGCGCGGCATGCCTGACGCCGGCGATCTTCCTTTTTCCCTTCGCGCCGACTCTGCAATTAAGCGTCGCGCTGATCGCCATCGCGCTTTTCTTCGCCTCGTTTCCGCTCGCGACCTCGGCGGCGGCGATGCAGATCGCTTCGCCGCCCGCCATGCGCGCGCAGATTTCGGCGATCTTTCTGTTTCTGAATTCGATCTTCGGTCTCGCTATCGGCGGCACGCTGATCGCGCTGACGACGGATTATGTCTTCAAGAACGATCTCATGGTCGGCCATTCCGCCGCCCTGCTCGGCGGCCTCGCCGCCGTCGCCGCGGCATTGCTGTTAAGGAGCGGGCTGAAACCCTATGCGGCGCTCGTCGAGACGCGAAAGCGCGCCGTCACATGACCAGCGCCGCCGATCTTGTGCGGGGCGTTCTTTCCGGACGGTCGCTCGTTTCTTCAAACAGCTCGGCGAGCTTGTCGACCATGACGCCGGCGAGCTGCTCGACATCAACGATCGTCACGGCGCGCTTGTAATAGCGCGTCACGTCATGGCCGATGCCGATGGCGATCAGCTCAACCGGCGAGCGCCCTTCGATATGGCCGATGACATCGCGCAGATGGCGCTCAAGATAGGCGCCGCCATTCGACGATGACGTCGTGTCGTCGACCGGCGCGCCGTCGGAAATCACCATCAGGATGCGGCGCGCTTCTGGCCGCCCGACAAGGCGCGTATGCGCCCAAAGCAGCGCCTCGCCGTCGATATTCTCCTTGAGGAGACCCTCTTTCATCATCAGGCCGAGCGAAGAACGCGCGCGCCGCCAGGGCGTGTCCGCCGCCTTGTAGATGATGTGGCGCAGATCGTTGAGGCGGCCCGGGTTGGGCGGACGCCCGTCGGCGACCCATTTCTCGCGCGCCTGCCCGCCTTTCCAGGCGCGCGTCGTAAAGCCCAGAATCTCGACCTTGACGCTGCAACGCTCAAGCGTGCGCGCCAGAATGTCGGCGCAGATCGCCGCGATCGAGATCGGCCGGCCGCGCATCGAGCCTGAATTGTCGATCAGGAGCGTCACCACCGTATCGCGGAATTCAAGTTCGCGCTCGCGCTTGTAGGACAAAGGCTGCATCGGATCGACAATAACGCGCGCAAGACGCGCCGCGTCGAGAACGCCTTCGTCGAGATCGAAGATCCAGCTGCGGTTCTGCTGCGCCATCAGGCGGCGCTGGAGCTTGTTGGCGAGGCGCGAGACGACGGCGTGAAGATTTTCAAGCTGGCGGTCGAGCGTGCGGCGCAGGCGCTGGAGTTCTTCCGCGTCGCAAAGTTCGGCCGCGTCCGCCGTCTCGTCGAATTCCGTCGTATAGGCGCGATAGCGCGCGCCGCTATCGCCTTCGAATTTGGCGCGGATTGAGGAAATCTTGGCGTTCTCGACAGCGCCGTCGGCGTCATCTTCGGCCTGTTCGAAATCCTGCTCGCTCACATCGCTTTCAGAATCGGGGCCTTCGCTTTCATCGCCGGTCTGGTCTTCCGCCGCCTCAGCGACGCCGTCATCTTCGTTTTCGGAAGAGTCGTTTTCCTTGGCGTTCTCTTCTTCATCGCCCTTCGTCTGCTCGTCGCCCTGCTCGTCGCCGCCCTCCTCATCGAGATTGAGATCGCGAATGACGTTGCGCGCAAGGCGCGCGAACGCTTCCTGGTCATGAAGATCGTTTGTCTGGGCGAGCCTGTCGAGCGATGCCCCGGCGAGCGCTTCGATCTCGCCGGAATGCGCCGCCATCATCGCCTTCGCCGCCGGCGGATGATCGCGGCCAGTCAGGCGTTGGCGCAAGAGCAGCGATGCGATGTCGGCGATCGGCGCCGTTTCCTGCGCATCGAGCCGGTCAAGACGCCGGTCGAGATAGGATTTGTCGAGCGCGGCGGCGAGATTGTCGCCGACGCCTTTAAGCGCCTGCGCGCCGATCGCTTCAATGCGGGCGTTTTCAAGCGCGCGATAGACGGCTTGCGCATCGGCGCCGCGCGGCAGGTTTTTTGAAAACCGGCGCCCGTCATGATGGGCGAGGCGCAGCGCCGCCGAATCCGCCTCGCCGCGCGCGATCATCGCCGCCTCGCGGTCGAGAACGCGCGCCGGGAGCGGAATTTTCGCCTGACGCCCGGAGACGTTCGCATGCTCGCCGCCGAAAGCGACCTCGACCTCGGGCAATGAAGCGAGCGCGCGCGTCGTCTGAATGAGGGCGCGCTTGAAATCCTCTCGGGCTTTTTCCTTCGGCGTCATGGCGCGGATAATGCCGATTGCCCGCGCTTTGTGAAGGCCCGGCGCTGCGGAAAAGCCTTGCGGGCGGCGGCGACCTGCGGCGTCATGAGCGGGTGAACGCCGACGCTATGACCGTTGAAGAAATCCTCGCGCTGCTGCGGGCGGGTTTTCCGCTCTGGGATCAGGGCGGCGTCGCGATCGAAAACGCCGATTACCGCGCTTGTCGCCTCAGGCTCGCCTTTCACGGCCGGCATCTGCGCGCCGGCGGCACGGTCAACGGCCCGACCATATTCATGCTCGCCGACACCGCGCTTTTTGTCGCGGTGCTCGCGAGCGTCGGCCCGAAACCGCTCGCCGTCACAACCAACATGTCGATCAATTTCTTCAGGAAGCCGGCGCCGAAAGACCTTATCGCCAAATGCAGATTGTTGAAGCTCGGCAAGCGTCTCGCCGTCGGCGAGGTCTTTCTTTACTCCGACGGCGACGAGGATGAGGCGGTTGCGCATGCGACCGGAACTTACTCGATCCCCGCCTAATGCAGGCTCGCCGGCGCGTCGATCGGCGCGCCTTCCCCGGTCGAGGGATAATCCGACCTGCCGGGAAACGGCTTGCGGCCGATGACGAGATAGCCCGCAATGTCCGCGCCGCGATCCTTGCGCAAAACGGCCTCTTCCATCCTGACAAGTTCAAGGCCCGCCGCTTTCATCACGCGCGCGACATAATCGGCCGAATGAGCGAACCGCAAGGACGGCTGAATGGACCAGCCTTCGCCGTCGCGTTTTTCAACCGAATATGCGACGAGCCCGCCGCGGTCGAGACGCCGCGCGATCCCGGCGACAATCTTTGAAAGATCGCCGAAATAGATGAGGACGTCCGCGGCGAGAATGAGGTCATAGCGGCCGCGCGCCGCGTGCAGCGTCGCCGCAATATCCTCAACCGAAAGCGCATTATAGACGCCCTTCGACCGGGCCTTGTCGATCATGCCTTCAGAAAGATCGACGCCCTCCAGCCAAGCGACATCGGCGACGATCGCCTCGCCGGCAAGGCCGGTGCCGCATCCGAGATCGAGCGCTTTTTTGAAACGCGCGCCGCCTTTGCGGACTTCGCGAATAAGCGCTGCAAGCTTTTGCGGCGTTTCATAGTTAAGACGCTCGACAAGCGCGGCGTCGAATTCGTCGGCATAAGCGTTGAAAAGAGTCTTCACATAGGCGGCGGGCGCCGCGTCGATCGTGACCGACGCATCAAGTTCGGCGAGCGCGAGCGAAGCGCCGAGCCTGTCATCAGGATCAAGGCGCAGACACTCGCGAAAAGCCGCGGCGGCGCGCGTCTTGTCGCCTGCTTCGCGGCGCGCCTTGCCAAGCGACCAGAAGGCGGCGGGCCAGCCGGGCGCGCATTCGATCGCCTGTTCGAAAAGGTCGGCGGCGGCATTGTATTCTCCCGCATCAAACAACGCCTGCGCATAGTGATATCGCCGATCGGCGATCAGATCGCCGGACGATTGAAACGCGCTCAACATAGAGGGACACCGCGGAAAGAAGCCGCGGGATATTGCGCCGCGCGCCGCGGCCGTCAAGGCGGTTCCGTACGACATGCTTTTACGATTTGGCCCGCCTGACCGGCTTGCGGTAGGGTTAAGAGGAGACCGAAACGGGATCCTCGCATGGCGAGACTGAAAGCGCATATCGATCGGCGCGATTTTCTGAACGGGATCGCCCTTTCCGCCGCGGCGGGCGCCTTATCGCCCGCCGCTCTTTTCGCGGCGCAGGCAAGTTCCGCCGCGCCTTACCCGCCGGCTCAGCAGGGAATGCGCGGCGCGCACGCCGGCGCATTCGAGGCGGCGCACGCCAGAGCGTGGGAAGGTCAAGGCTGGGCGCGTCCTGAACGCCTTACGGATTCGCTTTATGATCTTGTCGTGATCGGCGCCGGCCTTTCGGGTCTCGCCGCCGCCTTCCTTTATCGCGAACGCCATCCCGCGGCGCGCATTCTCATTCTCGACAATCATGACGATTTCGGCGGCCACGCCAAACGCAACGAATTCACGGTCGATGGAAAATTCCTGATCGGCCATGGCGGCAGCCAGTCGATTGACGGCCCAGCCGCCTTTTCGCCGGGATCAAAGGCGATCTTGAAATCGCTCGGCGTAGAGACCGACAAATTCTACGATTATTTCGACCGGGACTATTACGCGCGCTGGAATATGCGCGCCGGCATGTTCCTTGATCGCAAGATCCATGGCGCGTCCAGCCTTACCGAAATTCCCTTCGCCTATTGGTCGGAGGCGCCCTCGCCCAAAACGGTCAAGGCGGCGCTTTCCGCGATGGCGGCATCGGAGCAGACGCGGTCTGCGCTGCAATCGCTCGTCCTGCGCGACAGGGATTTTCTGAAAGGGAAAACCGCTGACGAAAAAGCCGCTTATCTCCGCTCGATCAGCTACGAAACCTTCCTGCGCGAAGATGCGAAAGCGCCGGAAGAGCTCATCCGCCTGTTGAGGCCCGTGCCGCACGGCATCTGGGGGGTCGGATGGGACGCGCTTTCCGCGCTTGAAGCGGCGCGCTGGTCGATGCCCGGAACATCCGGATTATCGCTCGGCGAGCGCCTCCATAACGATCATGAAAGCGAAGAGCCCTATATCTTTCACTTCCCCGACGGCAATGCGAGCCTCGCGCGCCTCTTGGTGAGGAAGCTCATTCCGGCGGCGATCCCCGGAGAGACGATGGAAGACATCACGCTCGCCGTCGCCGATTATTCAAAACTGGACACGCCGTCGAATGACGTGCGCATCCGCCTTTCTTCGACCGCCGTCGACATCGCCCATTCAGAAACGCGGCGTTCCGTCGATATCGTTTACGTGCGCGACGGCGAAGCGCGCCGCGTCCGCGGACGGCATGCGATCATGGCCGGCTATATGGCGATGACGCCTTATATCTGCGCGGAGATGGCCGAGGAGCAGAAAGACGCCATTCGATATTTCACGAAAATCCCGCTCGTCTATGTCAATGTCGCGCTGAAAAACTGGCGCGCCTTCGAGCGCGCCGGCTTTCACCGGATCTATTGCCCCGGCTCGTTCTGCGAGCAGATCAGCCTCGATTTTCCGGTCAGCATCGGCGAGTATCGCTTCTCCGCCTCGCCGGATGAGCCGATCATCCTGCATCTGCAGAAAGTGCCGACCGCGCCCGATTTCGGCCTTGACGAAAAAGAACAGCATCGCGCCGGCCGGCGCGAACTTTACGCCCTTTCCTACGACGATTTTGAAACCGCGATCGTCGCCCAGCTGACCGGGATGCTTGGACCGCACGGTTTTGATGCGGAACGCGACATCGCCGGGATCACGGTCAATCGCTGGCCGCACGGTTACGCCTATGAATATAACGAACTCTATGACGGGCCCGACCGTTCGCCGGAAACGGGACCGCACCTTGCGGCGCGCGCAAGCCTCGGCCGCATTTCCTTCGCCAATTCCGACACCAGCGCCTACGCCTATGTGAACGGCGCCTTTGACGCGGCGATCCGCGCCGTTGAGGAGCAATCGACGATCGCCGATTGAGGGTTGCAGCGCCGAGAGGGTCAAACCACGAAGAGCGCATATGAAAACCGAACGTCGATTCTGTGTTTTCCTCGCATTAACGGCGACGCTTGGCTGCGCGAGCGATCAGGGCGCGCGCGATTCGTCACTCGCCGTTAATTGCGAGGGCGCGGTTTTTCGTGAATTCGATTTCTGGCTTGGCGAGTGGGAGATTGAACAGCGCATTCTGTCTGCTGAGGGCGGCTGGATCGACTTGCCGGCGAAGACGCGGGTTGCGTCGTCCGCCGACGGCTGCGTCATCACCGAAAACTGGTCCGGCGAGGTTCAGTTCTTTTGGGAAGGCATGACGACGCCGGAGCCGATCTGGGGTTACAGCGCTCGCCGCTACGATCCGCGCGAAGAGACCTGGGCGATCTTCTGGATGGACGGGCGCAACCCGTATTTCGCCAAGCCGATGGTCGGCGGCTTTGAGGACGGTCGCGGGGAATTCTTCCGGGATGACGGCGACAACAAACGCGCGCGGATTGTCTTTGACCGCCGCGGCGAAGACCGCATCTTCTGGGAGCTTGCGATCTCATCCGGCGCCGGCGCGGATTATGCGCCGATATGGACGATGGACATGCGGCGCGCGGATTAATCCGTATCGGCCGCCGGTTGATTATTCGGCCGTCTTGAAACGCTGCATGCATTAACCCTGTAGCGCCTTGATTTTGCTGCGTCGGGCGAAGTTATCCCCCTACTTATCCAACACCTCTGCGGCGGCCTTATGATGCTTGTCGGAGCGTGAAAATTTCCTTCCGCTCATGCGGCTTAAGAAAGGAGGATGCGCATGATGACTTCAGACGCGGCTGCTGTGCGCATTCGCCTTTTGCGTGAAAAGCCGTATTACGGATTTTCCGTACAAAACCGCTGCGGCCCGCAGGAAATAACGATTCAACCGGGCGCGCGGGCGGCGGATACTGCGCATGATGCGGATAAGTTTTCACGCAAGGCGCGAAATGCGGCCCCGTCAGCTCGATTCGGCGAGGAAAGAGAGCTGCTGGATCATCGCGTTGCGATGCGCCTCGTTCTGGTCGGTAAGGCGCGTCGGGTAATCGCCGGTGAAACAATGATCGGTGAAAGCCGGCGCCGAATCGTCGCGCGGCCCCTTGCCGAAGGCTTCGTAAAGACCGTCGAGCGACAGGAATGCGAGGCTGTCGACGCCGATCTCCCGGCGGATTTCCTCGACCGTCATTTTGCTGGCGATCAATTCATCCTTCGACGGCGTGTCGATGCCGTAGAAGTCCGGATAAAGGATCGGCGGACAGGCGATGCGCATATGCACCTCCTTCGCGCCGGCGTTTCTCAACATCTGCGTGATCTTGCGCGAGGTCGTGCCGCGCACGATCGAATCGTCGATCAAAACGATGCGCTTGCCTTCGATCGCGCCGCGATTAGGCGCATGTTTCCGCGCAACCCCCGCCTCGCGGATGCGCTGTTCCGGCTCAATAAAGGTGCGCCCGATGAAGTGGCTGCGAATGAGCGCCTGCTCGAAGGGCAAACCGGACGCTTGCGCGTAACCGATGGCGGCCGGAACGCCGGAATCGGGGATCGGCGAGACCATATCGACATCGCAGGGCGCTTCCTGCGCCAGCCGCTTGCCGAGCTTCTTGCGCAGTTCATAGACGCTGTTGCCGTCAACGATCGAATTCGGCCGCGCGAAATAGATAAGCTCAAAGATGCAGGGCCGCGCCTTGGCGATCGACGGGAACACCTGCCGGCTCTCAACCTCGCCCGTCGCCTTGCAGATGACGACTTCGCCCGGGCGAATGTCGCGAACGAATTTCGCGCCGATGAGATCAAGCGCGCAGGTCTCGGAAGCGAGCACCGGCTTGCCGTTCAGCGAGCCGAGAATGAGCGGGCGAATGCCGACCGGATCGCGCGCGCCGATCATCGAATCCTTTGTCAAAACGACAAGCGCATAGGCGCCTTCGACTTGCTTCAGCGCGTCAATCAGCTTGTCGACCATGGAAAGCTGGTGCGATCGCGCGGTCAGTTGAAGGAAAACTTCCGAATCCGACGTCGAATGGAAAATCGCGCCGCGCTGGACGAGTTCGGCCTTGAGTTTCGTCGAGTTGGTGAGATTGCCGTTATGGGCGAGCGCGATGCCGCCGCGATCAAGATCGGCGTAAAGCGGCTGGACGTTGCGGAGAACCGTGCCGCCTTGCGTCGAATAGCGCGTATGGCCGATGGCGGCGACGCCTTTCACGCGATCAAGCGTCGACTGATCGGAAAAATTATCCGAGACGAGGCCGAGATGGCGTTCGGAATGAAACTGTCCGCCGTCATAGCTGACGATGCCGGCCGCTTCCTGACCGCGATGCTGGAGCGCGTGAAGGCCGAGCGCGGTGAGCGCCGCCGCATCCGGCGTGCCGATAACGCCGAAGACGCCGCATTCTTCTTTCAGTTTTGGTCCGCCGAGAAGCGAGTCGAGTTCGCGAGCGCGACGGCGATAGCGCGCGCCGAGCTTTTTCAATCGGCGTGCGGCGGCTGCGGAGAAGTCAGCGCTCGGGTTGGCCATCGCTCGTCGCTTCCTTTTTCAGAATGTCCGCAATCGGATCGGTTGACGGCTTTTGCGCCGTTTCGTCAGTCGTCGTCGCCGTCGTCACGATCTCTTTCAAACCTGACCGGTCGCGGCCGTCATAGCCTTCAACCGCGGCGTTTCCCCGCGCCTCATCCGTTGCGCGAAGATCGCGGTTCGACGGCGCGAACTGTTCGAAAAAACCCGCTGAAGCCGATGCGAGCGGCAGCAGCAACGCCTTTCGAACCGAATCCGGCTGACTCGCTTCATCGAGATAATAACCGTAGCCGAGAAAACCAAGGCCGATCAGCGCGAGCGCCCGCAACACGCCGAACGCGCCGCCGCCGATGCGGTCCGCCTTTTTCATTTTCGCCGACAGTTTCATGCGCCCCATCGCCTTATGCGTCAGGACATAACAGGCGATGAACGCGATGACCCCGAGCGCGACGGCGATCCCCGCCGTAAACACGAAGGACTTGCCGCCGAGCGCGGCGGAAATCGGGTTGATGCTGATCCAGCCTGCGAGCCCGGCGATCAAAAGCGCGCCGAGCGTCGCCAATTCGCGGATTGCGCCGCGGATGGCGGCGAAAAGCGTTGATACGCCGATGATGAGGATCAGGAGCGCGTCAAATCCTGTCATTTGTCACCAGTCGCCCAAACTCAAACCCGACCGCCGGCCCGAATGGCGCGCGGATTTCGCCTCTCCTTATCCGCGAAGGCCCGGCGGCTCAACCGTCGCCGCGCCGCACCCAGCCGATCAGGTCGGCGAGGGTTTCGGCCGGAACGATATTGAGCGATTCGCCCTTGGCGCCGGCCGGCGCGAGCGCGCCTGCAAAGCCGAGCTTCTGGGCCTCTTTAAGGCGGGCGTCGGCCTGGTTGACGGGCCTGACGGCGCCCGACAGCGCGACCTCGCCGAAGACGACATAGGTTTTGGGGAGGGGCCGGTCGAACAGGGACGAACAAAGCGCCGCCGCCGCCGCAAGGTCGGCCGCCGGCTCGGCGATCCTCAATCCCCCAGCGACGTTCAGGAAAACGTCGTGGCGGCCGAAATCGAGCCCGCAGCGCGCATCGAGGACGGCGAGCAGCATCGAAAGCCGGGCCCCGTCCCAGCCGACCACGGCGCGTCTTGGCGCGGCGAGCGTCGATGGCGAGACAAGCGCCTGGATTTCGACAAGCACGGGCCGCGTGCCTTCGACGCCGGCGAAGACGGCGGCGCCCGGCACCGGCTCTCCGGGCTCGGAAAGGAAAAGCTCGGACGGGTTCGCGACCTCGCGAAGCCCCTGGCCCGTCATCTCGAACACGCCGATCTCGTGCGCGGCCCCGAAGCGGTTCTTGACCGCGCGCAGGAGGCGGAAGGAGCGGCCCTGCTCGCTTTCAAAATAGATGACGGCGTCGACCATATGCTCGACGACCCGGGGGCCGGCGATCTGGCCGTCCTTGGTGACATGGCCGACCAGCAGCATGACCGAGCCCGAGCCCTTGGCGAAACGGATAAGCTCCTGCGCGCAGGCGCGCACCTGCGTCACCGTGCCGGGGGCGGCGGGAAGCGCATCCGACCAAAGGGTCTGGATCGAATCGATGATGACGATATCCGGCCTGTCGGCCTTCAGCGTGGCGAGAATGTCTCGAAGCGCCGTCGCGGCGGCGAGCGCGACCGGCGCGTCTGCAAGCCCGAGACGCTGCGCGCGAAGGCGGATCTGAGCCGTCGCCTCTTCGCCCGAGATATAGGCGACCTTGGCGCCGCCCGCCGCGAGCCCTGCCGCGACCTGCAGCAACAGCGTCGACTTGCCGACGCCGGGATCGCCGCCGATCAGCAGCGCCGAGCCGGGCACCAGACCGCCGCCGCAGGCGCGGTCGAATTCCGCATTCCCCGTAAGGAGCCGCGGCTCGAACTCGCCGCCGCCCTTCAGCGAGGTGAAATCGAGCACCCTGCCCTTGCCGCCCTTGGCGGCGGCCGAACCCGGCGGCCTCGCCTCGGCCGCCTCGGCGACGATCGTGTTCCATTCCCCGCAGGCGTCGCAGCGCCCCTGCCATTTGCCGTAAACGGCGCCGCAGGACTGGCAGACGTGACTTTCGCTCTGACGGGCCAAGGGCCGCTCCGGTTTCGCCTGCTTTTTTCTCTAGACGATGCCGCCGTCGCGCGTGAAGACTTGCGGGCAATCCTTTACAGGAGAGCGATGGCGAACAACGTTCGAAAATTAAGGGTCGCCTTCCTTTTGACCCCGTCGCAGCTCGCCAGGCGCATGCGCGCCGATGCGAGCGATGTCGAACGGCTTGAAACACCCGACTATGTTCTGACCCCTGAGTGGATCGAGGCGGTCGCCAAGGCGCTCGGCGTTCCCGCGGACGCCCTCACCGATCCCGACATTGATGTTGACGCCATTCGCGCCCTGTCGCCTCACGCGCCGGCGAGCCCGCCCGTCTGTCCGGTGGCGACGCGCTTCGTCATTCTGGCGATCATCGCCAAATTCGCCGGCGTGAAATTCGCCAACACCCTTGATGACGACAGCGTCGCCCGCGCGGTGCAGAATTTTTTCGCGTTCATTGAGGGAGACGACGATCAGCGTTCGACCGACATCAATCGTCAGAAGCTAGCTCTTCAAATAGCTGTTTTAACAATCCTTCAAGCCCGCGGCTTTCGCCCCGGCGTGAAGTTTGAGCATGATTTTCAAGAAGCTCTTCTGGCAGGGCTTGAGATGATGCGTCGCTTCGCGGCGATTGATGCGCGATAGGCAGAGCAACGACATTGTCCTCACCGCGCCGATCGAAGATCGCGCGCAGCCTCAAATATAGAGTGAGGGCCTTCTCTCGATCGCCCATGTATCCTCTCCCCGGCCGCCGGCGCGGCCGGTCGCGGCACCGTAACGCCGCAAACCCGCAACGTGCAAGCATCTGTTAGCGATTCGTTTACGCCGGTTACCGATTCTCTTGCTGAGGGGGCGCAATTCGCCCCTGCAAGGGAGAATTAACCATGAACAAGACGCTCAAGAAGGAGCAAGTCGAACTCCTTCGTTTTGAAAAGCAGCTGCTTGCGTTGGGGTCGGGTTTGGTCGCCTTGTCGGCCGGCGCGGGCGCGGGCGCGGCGAATGTCGTCGGCGATTTCGCCAATGAGCATGTCGCCGAGATGCAGGCGGCCTATCTCAAGCTTGTCGAAACGGTCCAGGCCGCGCATGATGCCGTCGAGGCGAGCGCTGTCAGCGCGGGCGTTGACCTCTTGCAGGCCCGCGGACAGCCCAAAGCAAGCGTGCTGGAGACGGCCCTATCTCTGTTTGGGATGCGCTGACGATCGGTTTTTACGCCGCGTCCGTACTGGTTGCGGTCGCGGCGGCCCATTGGTCCGGCTCATCGCATATCGCAAAAGCCTCAAAGGTTTCGGGGCTCATTTACGTCGCCTCTATGTTGATATGGGCGACCGGCGCGGACGGCGGCGTCTGGCGCTATGCTGTCCTCGATCTCTTCGCTCTCGCTTATTTCTACGGCAAATGGGCGGCGCCCGAGGTTCAGCATCGCCAGTTCCATTTTCTCATGATGCTGAGTTATCTCACTTCAACGACTTTCTTCGCCTATCGCGGCGGTGTCGCGCTGCTGCCGATCGACGCTTTCGGCATGTCCGAATGGTGGTATGCGCTCATCAGCAATATCCTGTTCGAGCTTGAGCTGATTTTCATCGTCGCTTACGCCCTGCTCTTTCGGCGCGCCAAAGCGGACCGTCGAAAGTTCAGAACGGATTCGGCGCGGTGGCTTGAACAGGTCAGCGACGCGAAAAAGAACTTTTTCCGCGGCCAGGATTGAATTCGCCAAGCGCTAAAACAAAGCCGGCGCCCAGAGGGCGCCGGCGAATGGCTGACAACCCAGGATTTCTATTCTTCGTCGTCGCCGTTCAGGACCGGGCCTGAATCAAGACCCTTGGCGGCCTCGTCGCGATCGACAAATTCAATGACGGCCATCGGCGCATTGTCGCCATGACGGTAGCCGGCTTTCATAATGCGAATATAGCCGCCGTCGCGTTCCGCATAGCGCGGGCCGATCGTCTCAAACAGCTTTTTCGCCTGCGTCTCGTCACGAAGACGCGCGACCGCCAAGCGGCGAAGATGAAGCGCGCGCTTCGGGTCCTTGCCCGCCTTCTTCGCCATCGTCACATATTTTTCCACGATCGGGCGCAGCTCTTTCGCCTTAGGCAGGGTCGTGGTGATCTGCTCGTGCTTGATCAGCGCCGCAGCCATATTGGCGAACATCGCCTTGCGATGCTCGTGCGTGCGGTTCAGTTTTCTGAGCGCAAAACCGTGGCGCATCTTTCAATCTCCATCAGGCCGGATCGCTTTCTCAGCGGCCGGCGCAATCCCTATTGTTCGTACTTCTTGGCAAGATCTTCGATATTTTCCGGCGGCCAGTCCGGCACGTCCATGCCGAGATGAAGGCCGAGCGCGGCGAGGACTTCCTTGATCTCGTTCAAGGATTTGCGCCCGAAATTCGGCGTGCGCAGCATTTCCGCTTCCGTCTTCTGGATCAGGTCGCCGATATAGACGATGTTGTCGTTCTTCAGGCAGTTGGCCGAACGCACCGAAAGTTCGAGCTCATCGACTTTCTTGAGCAGCGCCGGATTGAACGGAAGCTCTTCGCGAACGCCGCCGCCCAAATCCTTCTTCGGCTCGTCAAAATTGACGAACACCTGAAGCTGATCCTGAAGGATGCGCGCCGAATAGGCCGCCGCATCTTCCGGCGACAGCGAGCCGTCGGTTTCGATCTCAAGGATCAGGCGGTCATAATCGAGCACCTGTCCTTCGCGCGTGTTCTCAACGCGATAGGCGACGCGCTTGACCGGCGAATAAAGGCTGTCGACCGGGATCAGGCCGATCGGCGCGTCTTCCGGCCGGTTGCGGTCCGCCGGGACATAGCCCTTGCCGGACTGCACGCTCAGCTCCATGCGCAGCGAAGC
>CALAZI010000184.1 GCA_937895955.1 uncultured Alphaproteobacteria bacterium
CGGTCGGCGGCGAGCTCGACGACCCAGCGCTGATCGATCTCGAAGGCGGTCTTGAAGACGTCCTTTTCAAGATCGCTGAGGCAATCGAGATGCTGGACGGAGCCTTCATGCTCGATGATCGAGGCCCAGATGTCGTCCGTGTCGTGACCTTTTTCGGCGAGGATCGCCTGCAGCGCGACGTTCTTCACCGTGAAGGAGCCCGACAGCGTCTTGTGCACATAGACATTCGCCGGGATCGGCTCGATGCAAGGCGAGCAGCCGCCGCAGATGATCGAGATCGAGGCGGTCGGCGCGATCGCGAGCTTGTGGGAGAAACGCTGCTTGACGCCGCGCTCTTCGGCGTCCGGGCAGGCGCCGCGTTCTTCGGCGAGAACGACCGAGGCCGCGTCCGCGCCCATGCGGATATGCTTGAAGAGGCGGATGTTCCAGGATTTCGCCATCGCGCTTTCAAACGGCACGCCCTGCGCCTGCAGGAAGGAGTGAAAGCCCATGAGGCCGAGGCCGACCGAGCGCTCGCGCTTTGCTGAATAGACGGCCTTCGCCATCGAGGCCGGCGCGCGATTGATGAAGTCTTCCAGCACATTGTCGAGGAAGCGCATCACGTCTTCGATAAAGCGCTCGTCCTCTTTCCACTCGAAATATTTCTCGGCGTTGATCGAGGAAAGGCAGCAGACGGCCGTGCGATCCTCGCCCAGATGATCCTTGCCGGTGTGCAGCATGATTTCCGAGCAGAGATTCGACGTCGAGACTTTGAGGCCGAGATCTTTCTGGTGCTTCGGCATCGCGCGATTGACGGTGTCGGAAAAGACGAGATAGGGCTCGCCCGTCGCGAGGCGCACTTCGAGAATTTTCTGCCACAGCTTGCGCGCGCTGACGGTTTTCAAAACCTCGCCCGTCTTCGGCGATTTAAGGCCGAATTCCTCGTCGTTCATCACGGCGGTCATGAACTCGTCGGTGATGTTGAGGCCGTGATGAAGGTTCAGCGACTTGCGGTTGAAATCGCCCGAGGGTTTGCGGATTTCGAGGAACTCCTCGATTTCCGGATGGTGGATGTCGAGATAGCAGGCGGCCGATCCGCGGCGCAGCGAGCCCTGGCTGATCGCCAGCGTCAGCGAATCCATGACGCGGATGAAGGGGATGATGCCCGACGTCGCACCGGAGCCTTTGACCTTCTCGCCGATCGAGCGGACGCCGCCCCAATAGGTGCCGATGCCGCCGCCGTTCGAGGCGAGGGCGACGTTCTCGTTCCAGACGCCGACAATATCGTCGAGCGAATCGCCGACCGCGTTGAGGAAGCATGAGATAGGGAGGCCGCGCGATGCGCCGCCATTCGACAGGACCGGCGTCGCCGGCATGAACCAGAGCTTTGAGATGTAGTCGTAGATGCGCTGCGCGTGCTCGGCGTCGTCGCCATAGGTGCGCGCGACGCGGGCGAACATGTCCTGATAGGTCTCGCCTTCGAGCAGATAGCGGTCGTCGAGCGTCTTCTTGCCGAACTCGGTGAGGAGGGCGTCGCGCGACGGGTCGAGGACGATATCCTTGACGAGTCGCAAATCCGGGCGGCGCGCGCCGGCCGGCGCCGAGGCCGCATTGTCGAGAACTTTCGCCGATTCAGCCGCTGCAGACATCGCCCCTAATCCCTCTCCGCCTATGCCCCCGCCATTCGCCGGCGTCGGGGCGCGCGCGTCCTTCGCCGGGTTGCCCCAAAGGGGCGCGCCGGCCGTGGCGTCGCGCGTATTTTTCGCAAGAAATCCGCTATTCGCGGAGCCGTCGGAGGCCTTTCCGCCCACCCATTTTGCTGGAAGGGCCGTTGCCGCCGTCGACACAACATATAGTGATCGACGCCTTGGCGAGCGTCAATATGAAGTTACCAACAGGTCAGGATTTTTTGGTTAAGGGATTCTTAATCCAGCGCACTGTTTGCGCCTCAATCCTTAAGCCATGGCGGCGCATCTGGCGCATTGGGCGATTGTTTCGGGTCCGCATTTCTGCGCTTGGCGGTGAAAAAATTTTTCCGAAAATTCGCTTGCCTTTCGGTGCGAAACACGGGGGGCGCCGCGTCGAAGGTGTGGGCGACGAATCGGGGGGCTTCAGCGCCGCGTCGCCGGTCTGTTTCAACCGCTTTTGACTCGCCGCCGGCGCTTGTCGAATGGTGACGGCCGGGGCCGATTCGCCGCTGGAAAGCGTCAATCGCCGCTTCGACATCTTCGATAATGTCGTCAGCCCGCGGGGCGCCCGCCGCGACATAGGCTTTGCGCAAGCGCGTCAGCGTTTCGTCCCGCGCGCGCGCCGCCGCGCCGCCAGCCGCATCGGCGCCCGCGGCGGCGAAAAGAAGGCCGAGGCCGGCATAGAGCGCCGCGAAACCGGGGAGCGCGACGGCGACCCAGGGCGGAAAGCCCGTGGACACTTCCCCCGTCGCCGCCGCAAGGCCGACAGAAGCGACCAGCACGAGAAAAACGAGACCCGCCGCAGCCGGGGCCGCATTGCGCCCGGCCGGCGCGCCGCTAAGAAACGCGCGGAATTTTTCCCCGGCGCGCTCATGGTCCGGCTCGGCGAGAAAGTTGATCCCTTCAAGGAACGTCGCCGCCTCAACCGCCATCAGGTGAAGGCGCGATAAATCGCTCGCCGCGTCGTCGTCGTCCTCATCGGCGATTCGCCGGCGCAAATCCGCCGCCGTTTCACCGAA
This sequence comes from uncultured Alphaproteobacteria bacterium, assembly GCA_937895955.1. Taxonomy (GTDB): domain Bacteria; phylum Pseudomonadota; class Alphaproteobacteria; order Caulobacterales; family Parvularculaceae; genus Amphiplicatus. The sequence continues at coordinate 2,687 of CALAZI010000184.1, forward strand.
GGCGCGAACGATCTCTCCGGCCTCGGCGCCGAAATCCGCGCTGCGCGCGCTGATCGCGTCGCCCGCTTTGGCGAGAAAGCCGCCGACCATGGCGATCGCCGCGCCGAGAACGCCGACGCCGACGAAGATCCGCGCGAGCATTGATCCCGACCCAGGATCAAGGCCGCGCGCAAAAACCCCCGCGCCTGAATCGCGCGCGAGCACGATGCCGATGAACACCCACAAAAGCGCGATCAAGAGCCGCGCGCCCCAGGCGGCGAGCCGCGCATCGGTTGACCCCGCTTGCGCGATCGCGCGGGCGATCTCGCCGCCGCGCGCATTGATGAGCGCGCGCGCCTGTTCGATCGCCGCCGCGCTCTGGCGCAGCAGGAAGCCGAAAGAAACGTCGTCATCGTGACGGTGGCGGTGCTGGGCGTAGAGCGCGGCGAGCGCATCGCCCCTGAATTCCGGCCCTGCCCCGCGCCCAGCGCCGACAGACGGAAGCCTCAATCGGAAGCGGGATTGCGCCGAGCCGGCGCCCGCGCTTTCCGGCGCGCGCACGTCATCGCCGAAACTATGCTCCCGTTCTCCCATGACCCCTCATAGTCCCCGGCGCGCAGACTATCGGAAAAAGCGCGGGAGGGGAAATCTCGATTGGGCCCGGCGCTCCCATCGCATTTGATCCGCATCAATACGATTGACGCTAAACCGAGGTCCCCTTTACGTCTGAAAATGCGGGAGGACGCTCCTCAATGCCGAAACCACCGGGCGGGAAAGCGAGCATTGCGCGCGAGCTTCGTCGCGTTCGCAATCAGTATGGCGCGAACGCCGAAACGGAGAAGCGACGCCTTCTCGCCATGATCGCCGCCGATCCGCCGAGAACCGCCCACGCGCTGCGCCATGCGCATGAAGATCTTCTTTTTCTTCGCGCCTTTCCGGGCGATGCGGCGACGCTGCGCTTGACGAGGAAGCTTTTGAAGCTTGTTCCCAAATGGGTTACGGGGCTGCCGCGCGCCGAACGCCAAAGGCTGCACGATACCGGGATTGCGGGATCGGTGACCCGCCATGCCTATCCGTTTCCGATGGCGCAATGGCTGACGCGGCGCGCGAAAGGAGCGGCTGAAATCGATTGGCGCCATTACGACAACCCGACGCTGCTCGATCGCGCGCTTTTTGCGGTGCTGCGTCCGGCCGAACTTGAAGCGGCGGAAAGCGGCGAGATGTCGACGCGCGATGTCTTCCGGGCGGCGCGCAGCGCCGATGCGGCGAACGATCTCGACTGGATCGTCAACGCGATGTCATCGCTCCAGAAAAAAGACGCCGACGCTTTGTGGAATGACGCCGAAACGCTGATCGCCTGGTCTCTCGGGTCCTCTCCCTGGTCGACGACGCGCAACTTCCTTCCGGCTGCGCCGGTCGCGCTGCGCAGTTCAATGCGCAAGCCGCCTGCTGACGTCGCCTCGCGCGTCCTTGAGCCGATGAAAACGGAATTATTGCCGCGCCGCCGGGCGCGACAAGTCATAGAGCTTGCGCAAACCGCGCTCGCCGCGCGGTGTCGCGAGGTTGTGCCGACATCCTATCCGAATGTCGACGAGGTTCACTGGTGTGATTTCGGCGACGGCGTCGCGCTCGTTATTCTCGGCGTCGAACCGTCCCGCCGGCTCAGCCTTGAGACAAACACCGGCTATCTTCTTCTCTCGAACGGCGTTCCGGTCGGTTACGGCGGCGTGACGCCGTTCTATCGACAGGCGAATACCGGCATCAATATTTTCGACCCGTTCCGGGGAAGCGAGGCGGCTTATCTGTGGGTGGAAATGTTGCGCGCCTTTCACTCGATTTACGGCGTTACGCGCTTCGTCGTGAACGGCTATCAGTTCGGAGAAGGAAATTCCGAAGCGATCAATTCCGGCGCCTATTGGTTCTATTACCGGCTGGGCTTTCGGCCTGACCATGAGGCGCAAAGAAAACTCGCGGCGAGGGAAGCCAAACGCCTTTCCAAAAAGAACGCTGCGCCGAGCGAAAGATCGGTTTTGCGCTCGCTCGCGAAAGGCGATCTCATCCTTGAATTGCCCGGGTTCGATCCCCGCGATCGACTGGATGAGCGCTTGCTCGTTCGCGCAAGCCGTGCGGCGTCCCGAACGCTCGCAAAGGCGCCGCGGCATGTCCGGGCGGACGCTGAAGCCTGGGTCGCGGAAGAGGCGGCGGCGGCGCTTGGCGTCAGGTCGATGAAGGACTGGACCCGCGAGGAAAAAGCCGCCTTTTATCGGCTTGCGCCGATTGTCATGTCGGTCACGGACGTTCAGGATTGGCCCGAAGCGGACAAAAAGAAGACTGTCGCCATGATGCGCGCCAAGGCGCAGCGCCGCGAAAGCGAGTTTGCGCGCGCCGCAGCGGAATGCGAAAAGCTTTTTCGCGCGCTGGCTACGACGGCTTGAGGAACAATGTGCGACACATTCGCGATGAAGCGCGACGGCGCTGTGTGGTTCGCAAAAAACTCAGATCGCGAGCCGGACGAGCCGCAGATCGTCGAACGCCATGACGCCGTTAAAGGCGATTCGACGAAGACGCTGCGCTGCACTTATATCGAGATTGATCAGGTTCCCGATCGTCGCGCCGTCCTGCTGTCGCGCCCGGACTGGATGTGGGGCGCCGAGATGGGCGTCAATGACGCCGGCGTCGCTGTCGGCAATGAGGCGGTGTTTTCAAAATCGATCTTGAAAAAAGGCGAAGCGCTGCTCGGCATGGATCTGGTGCGGCTGGCGCTTGAGCGCGCGTCGACCGCCCACGAGGCTGTCGATGTCATCATCTCATTGCTGTCGCGCTATGGGCAGGGCGGGCCCGCCGGCTGTCGCGACAAGAACTTTCGCTATGACAATTCATTTCTGATCGCCGATGCGAGCGGCGTGTTCGCGCTCGAAACCGCCGGACGAAACTGGGCGGTGAAGCGCGTCGATGACGGCTGGTCGATTTCAAACTCCTATACGCTGCGCGCCGATCATGATCGCGCCTCGGCGCCCGGCGCGGATTTCAAGGCGGCGCATGAAACTTTTGCGATGCCGCGCCTTGCCTGCGCGTCGGCGCGTCGATCGGCGACATATGAGTTTGCCCGTCAGGCAAAACGGCCGTCGTCGCTTGCCGAAATCGCCGATCAATTGCGCCGGCACGCCTCCGGCGACGGATTCGCCGGCGGATCCAATCGCGATGTTTGCATGCATGCGTCCGGGCCGCTGCGCCCGCATGCATCGACAGGTTCAATGGTCGTCCGCCTTGCGGCGGGGGCTTCTCCGGCCGTCTTTTTTACGGGAACGCCGCAGCCTTGCATTTCGCTCTTCAAGCCGGCGCGGATTGACGGTCCATTTGGCGAGGTTTTCCCAAACGATTTGTTTGAGCGCGGCTGCGTTGCGCGCAAGCGCGCAAGGACCGATGAGGGATTTCGGCGGGCGATCCGCGCCTCGATCGAATCCGCGCAGGCGGCGATCTTTTCCGCAATGGATCAGGCTCAACCGGTTGAGGCTGAAAGAATCGCCCATGACTGGACAGCCGAATGGCTGCCTAGCGCCGCGTGAGGCTTTCAATGCGCCGGTCAGCATCAAGATTGACGGTCAGATCGGCGCGCGCCGGAAGCTCACGCAGCATTCGCCTTGTGATGCGTTCGTAATGCTGGATGAACAAGGCGACATCATCGGGCGACATCAATGCTGATGCGCCGGCTGCCGAAGCGGCGAGGTCATGTTCCTGTTGAAGACGCCAACCGCACACGACATCGAAAGACGGCGCGCGCAGGAAGGCAAGCCTGTCGAGGCGTGCGAACAGATCCTGATAAGCGTTCTTGAGGAAATCATTGACCGCGCGCCGCCAGACGCCGTCAGGGTCGCGTTTGCGTTCAAGCTCGTTTATCGGCGCGACAAGCGAGGCTTCTTCTTCGGCAGTCGCGCCGACGCACCAGCCTTCAAATATCAGCACGTCGAGCGCCGCAGGCAATGCGAAATCGTGTTCAGGGCTGCGCCGGTCGTCGACGCCTTTGTCGAAAGACGGCGCGCGAACGGGCGCCCCGCGCCGGATTGCGTCTATGACGTCGATGGCGCGCGCGACGTCATGCGTGCCGGACGGGCCGCGCGTTTCAAAAAGCGGATGTATGCGGGCGGCGAGGCGCAAGCGCTCGGCCTTGGCGAGATAGAAATCGTCAAGCGAGAGAGCGGCGGCGCTGAAGCCGTCGACGCGGTATTGTTCGACAAGCGTGCTGGCGACGGTCGTTTTTCCCGACCCTTGCGCGCCGGCAAGGCCGATGACGAGCGAGCCCTGTCCTTTGCGGCCGACGGCGCCCGCAAATTCTTCCCGCACGATTTTCGCCGCTTCAGCCGCTGTCGCAGACATGTTTCGCTTTATCTGTTCGCTTTTCGGGGCGTTCCTTGCTGCGTATCGTCCTTTCGCCGCAGCGTCCAATCGCTATCATGGGCGTCGATAAAGGAGCAAACGCCATGGATTTCGCCTACACGCCCCGCTGCAAGGACTATATCGCCCGCGTCTCCGACTTCATGGACAAGCACGTCTATGAGGGCAACGAAATCTATGAGCGCCAGCATCAGGCCTTCGGTCCCGGCGAAGGGCGTTGGAAGGTTCCGCCGATCATCGAGGAACTGAAAGAAAAGGCGAAAGCCGATGGGCTCTGGAACATGTTCCATCCCAATCCGAAATTCGGACCCGGCCTTTCAAACGCCGATTACGCGCCGATCGCGGAATTGACCGGGCGCTGTCACATCGCGCCGGAGGTTTTCAACTGCGCCGCGCCCGATACCGGCAATATGGAAGTGCTGATGAAATACGGCACGCCCGCCCAGCAGGAAGAATGGCTGGCGCCGCTGCTCGAGGGGAAAATTCGTTCCGCCTTTCTGATGACCGAACCGGCGGTCGCTTCTTCCGACGCGACGAACATTGAAACGGACATTCGCCGCGACGGCGACGACTATGTCATCAATGGCCGCAAATGGTGGTCGTCCGGCGCCGGCGATCCGCGTTGCAAGATCTATATCGTGATGGGCAAGACCGACAAGCGCGCGGAAAAGCACGTGCAGCAGTCGATGATCCTGGTGCCGGCTGATGCGAAAGGCGTTCGCATCGAGCGGCATTTGCCGGTGTTCGGCTATGACGACGCCCCGCACGGCCATATGGAGGTCGTGCTCGAAAACGTCCGGGTGCCGAAGGAAAACATGCTGCTCGGCGAGGGGCGCGGCTTTGAAATCGCGCAGGGCCGGCTCGGGCCCGGCCGCATCCATCACTGCATGCGCACGATCGGCGCGGCCGAGGTCGCGCTGGAAAAGCTGGTGAAGCGCATCCTGACGCGCGAAGCGTTCGGCAAGCCGATCTACAAGCACTCGATCTGGGAGCAGCGCGTCGCCGAAGCGCGCATCGATATCGAAATGACGCGGCTTTTGACGTTGAAGGCCGCCTGGATGATGGACACGGTCGGCAACAAGGCGGCGCAGGCTGAGATCGCGATGATCAAGGTCGCCGCGCCGCGCGTCGCGCTCCGCGTTCTTGACGACGCGATTCAGGCGCATGGCGGCGCCGGCGTCACGACGGATTTCGGTCTTGCCCGCGCCTATGCGATGTTGCGCACGCTGCGTCTCGCCGACGGGCCGGATGAAGTTCATTGCCGGGCGATTTCACGGATCGAATTCAAGAAGCACTCGAACGCGGCGTAGACGACCTTGCCGTTCCTCTTTATCCTCTGCGCCGTCGCTTTTCGGTTGCGTAAGGGGCGAGGGAGGAAATCGATGCGAAAACAAGTCGGCGCTTTATTTGCGATCGCGCTCGTCGCCGTGGCGCCAGCGCGCGCGGAATTCAGCGAGGAGTGGGAAGCCTACGCCGCTGAAATACGCGCCGGCTGCGACGCTTTTGAAGCGGACCTGCCTGAAGCGACGAAACCGCTTCCCGTATTGACTGATGCGGGGGATGTATACGTCTGGCCGCGCGGAACCCCGGGCCGTCCGCACGTCTGCCTCTATTACAGCGTCGGGATTGAAGAGAGCGGCGCCCCGAGCGAAATCAGCCTGCTCTACAAGGGGCCGGACAATCTCAATTACAAGTTCGTCCGCGCCGGGATTCGTCTTATCAAATCTCGGCGGTATGAGGCGCGCGGCGAGGGCGAGGCTTATGCGCCGATGGTCACGCGGATCGTCATTCTGTCCGAACCCAGCTGGCGGTTCCGCTACTGGGTCAACGACATACGCTGAATTCCACCGGAGGGTTTGACCCATGACCATCTTGACGCCTGTTCTTGCTCTCGTTTGCTGGACCCTCATCGTCTGGGTCTGGATGTATGCGACCCGCATCCCGGCGATGAAAAAGGCGAAGATCGATCCGCAATCGGCGATCCATCCGGGCTCTCTGTCGGGCCTGCCGACTGGAGCGCGCGTCGTCGCCGACAACTACAATCACTTGCATGAACAGCCGACAATTTTTTACGCGCTCGCGCTTTACGCGCATCTCGCGGGCGCCGCCGATCCGATCAATATCTGGCTCGCCTGGGCCTATGTCGGATTGCGCATCGTTCACTCGTTCGTGCAGATTGTCGTCCGGCGGGTCATGCTGCGCTTTTTCGTTTTCGCAACCGGCTCCGTCGTTCTGATTCTGATGGCGATCCGCTGCGTCCTCGCCCTCTAAGGCGCCGATCGTGAAAACATTCGATCTCAATGCTGTCACGCCGGAGGTCGGCGCGCCTGCGCCGGATCGCCTTATCTCCGGCGCGCCGGCTTTCAGGACATGGAATATGGATGAGCGGCCGGGCGGGCTTTATGCGGGCGTATGGGAATCAACGCCCGGGAAATGGCGGGTTCAGTATGACGAGTGGGAATATTGCCGCATTCTCTCCGGCGTTTCGATTGTGACGGATGAGGGCGGTGATGCGCGCCGCGTCGGGCCTGGCGACAGCTTCATCATCGAGCCCGGCTTTCGCGGAACCTGGGAAGTCGTTGAGACGACGCGCAAGGAATATGTGATCCGCCTTTAGCCGCCGGGGACGCGGTTCCTTGCGGCGGAACGTGAAATATTGATACGAGATTTTCAATCGCCTCGGACTGACGGGCGGGGCGCGAGGCCATCATGAACGCATCGTCAGAACAAAAAGGCGCCAAGCCGCAAATGCGCGGATTCGAAATAGCGCTGTCGGTTCTCGCCAGCCTGTTGCCTATTTGGATTGTGTTGGCTCATCGCGGAATCGCGCCGACATTGATTGCGATGGGGCTCGTCGTCGGTCTGCAGCCGTCGCTCTGGCGACGCGGCGCCCGCTTTATTCTCGCGGGCTCCTCGTCGATGGTCTGGGCTGCGCGGTTTTTCTTCATTTTCTGTCTCTGGGCGGCGACGACAGGCGTTTGGGCCGTGAATTCAGGCGACGCCCGCGTCGCGCTTAACGTGCTGGCGCCGGCGCTTGCCGCGGGCGCGATTGTCGTTGCGACCGCCTCGCGACCGGCGGGCGAGGCGCGCATTCTTGCGCAAGTTTTCGTCGGCGGCCTGATCGTCGCGGTCCTTGCGCTCCTTTTCGAAGCGACCAGCGGCGGCGTTCTGCGCGCGCTGACGCCGCCGACCGATGAATCGTATCAGCGTTTTCGGGATTTTGTGGCGCTCGGACGCGGCGCCACGATCATTGCAATCATTCTTTTTCCGGCGCTTGCGCTGCTCGCCCAATATCGAAAGGGCGACGCGGTTTCGATTGCGCTTTTTTTTGCGGCGTTGCTGATTTCTCTGCGGTTTGGAATTTTTTCCAACACGGTCGCGCTGGCGGCTGGCGCCGTCGCGTATTTTTTCAGCCTGACGGCTTCTCGCAAAGCGGCGCGCGTCATTGTCGGGTTATGGATCGCCGCGTTCGCATTGGCGCCTTTCGCCGCGTTGATTCCAGCCGATGCGCTCATCGCCGATTATGACGGTCGCGCGCCTGCGTCATGGCTTCAAAGGCTGATGATCTGGCGCGCCGCCGCGCAATCGGCGCTTGATTGCTTGCCGCTCGGTTGCGGCGTTGAATATGCGCGATCCATCCATGAACTCGGCGCGACAATCGAGATTGCCGGAACGGATTGGCCGTTATCCGTGATGCCTCTTCACCCGCATAGCCTTTTCCTCCAGATATGGCTGGAGCTCGGGGTTCCCGGCGTTGCGCTGCTCGCATTGACGGTGTTTTTCGGCGGCCGCGCGATTATGGCGTCAGGGCTTGGCGCGACAGAGCGCGCCGCGGTCGCGGCGGTCGCCGCCGCGTTTCTGGTTTCAGCGCTCGTCGAAACGAGCATCTGGCAGGTGTGGCGCGTCAGCGCCCTCGGCCTTGCGGCGATATTCGTCGGATTATCGCATTTGCGGCGGAGCGGCCGCGTCTAGTCGCCGCCGATAAATCGTTTCAGCGTTTTGACGGCGTCGCGCCTTTCGCCGAGCGTCGTAAAAGCGCCTGACTTTTTTATATCGAGCGCTGTTTCGACCAGCGCGCCATAGGCTGAAAAGGCGAGCGCGCCGCCGAGCGACAGGCGCGCCGCGCCTGCTTCAGCGAAATCCTCAACCGAATGGCGGGCGAGCGCGCCGTAAACAAGGACGTTCACCGGTTTGGAAACGGATGAGCAAACGGCGCGCGCCGCTTCAAGATTAGGCAGTCCCGGCGCGAATAATATATCGGCGCCGGCGTCTTCGAACGCTTGCAGCCGCGCAATGACGTCGCTGATATCAGCCTCGCCGTAAAGAAACGCCTCGGCGCGGGCGGTCAGGACAAATCCGTTCGGCGCCGCGCGCGCCGCCTCAACGGCCGCGCGGATTCGTTCAACCGCCGCCGCCTTTTCGTGCACGGGATTTCGGTCATCGCTTGTCGAATCCTCAATCGAGCCGCCGCAAAGCCCGGTCTGCGCCGCTTCCCTGATTGTGAGCGCGCAATCATCGGGACTTGGGCCAAAGCCGTTTTCAAGATCGGCGGCGACGGGGATTTGAACCGCGGCGCAGACCTCGCGCGCATGCGCCATCACTTCGGCGCGCGTCACGCCGTAATCGGCGCGCGCCTTCGTCAACGCAAAGCCGGAGCTGGTTGAGGCGAGGGCGTCAAAGCCAAGCCCTTCAAGAATGCGCGCCGAGCCCGCATCCCAGAAATTCGGAAACAGAAACGCCGCGCCTTTCTTGTGCAAGGCGCGGAAGCGACGGACCTTTTCTGCGGAAGCGGCTGTCATGGCGTTCTCCTTCGACGACATGATAGCAGGCGCAGACGCAAGGCGCCGCCCGAATTTTGCTGATAAGCGGTTTATTGAGCGGCGGCGGCCTCGATCGTCGCCGCGCGCACGTCCTTGTCGAGCCGCTGCATCGCCTTTTGCAGTTTTTCAAAAGCGCGGACTTCAATCTGCCGCACCCGCTCGCGCGATACGCCGTATTCCTTGCTCAGATCTTCAAGCGTCGCCGGGTTATCTTTAAGGCGCCGTTCGGTCAGAATGTGCTGCTCGCGCTCATTCAGCGTCGCCATCGCCTCTTCAAGCAGCGACATGCGCATCTCATATTCGTCTTCCGCCGCAAGCTTTTGTTCGGCGTTGACGGCGTTTTCATCGACAAGCCAGTCCTGCCACTCGCCGCCGGCGTCTTCCGATTTTCCAAGCGGGGCGTTCAATGACGCTTCGCCGCCCGTCATGCGGCGGTTCATCTGGACGACATCGTCCTGCGCGACGCCGAGCTTGTCGGCGATCAATTTGACCTGATCGGGGCGAAGATCGCCGTCCTCGATGGCGTCGATCTGGCCCTTGATCTTGCGCAGGTTGAAGAAAAGCTTTTTCTGCGCTGCGGTCGTGCCGATTTTGACGAGGCTCCATGAGCGCAGGATGTATTCCTGGATCGACGCCTTGATCCACCACATCGCGTAGGTGGCGAGGCGGAAGCCTTTTTCCGGGTCGAAGCGTTTGACCGCCTGCATCAGGCCGACATTGCCTTCGGAAATAACCTCGCCGATCGGCAGGCCGTAGCCGCGATAACCCATGGCGATCTTGGCGACGAGCCTTAGATGGCTGGTGACGAGCTTGTGCGCGGCTTCCGGGTCCTGATGCTCGGCGAAACGTTTCGCCAGCATGTATTCTTCGTCCTTGGCGAGCATCGGGAACTTCCGGATCTCGGCAAGGTAACGCGACAGGCTGCCGTCGGGCGTCAGGGCGGGCGCTGCAACGAGGTCTTTGGCCATCAGTCTCTCTTCTGGGTCCCCTTGGCCGCCGGGGAAGGCATGGCGGCCCGAGGACCCGATATGGGCGTCAATTCCACCGGCGCCAACGCCGCCGCTCCGACAGCGGGGCGCAGCGCGGCTTTCCAGTCACACACTCTTACGGCGAAAACGCGGCGGCGGGCCACCATTCTCGGCGATCGCCCGCATTGAAATGCGCGACCCGCCTCCCTAAGTCTATGACATTACAAGGAGCATTTGCCGGCAAGCGCCAGCAGGGGCGGGTTGAACTGAAACCTGATCGCCGAAAAGTGATGGTTATGGCGCTCGCCGCGGGAATTGCGCAGGCCGCTCCCGCTCGCGCATCGGAAACGCGACTGATTGCGCTGGGCGATAAGCTGCTCAGACAAAATCGCGGCCGGGCCGATAATGCGGCTTGCATCGCCATTGCTGATTACGACAGGCCCTCCTGGGAGGAAAGATTTCATTTTATCGACCTTGAGAAGCGCCAAGCGCGCTCGTTTCGGGTCGCTCACGGGCGCGGGTCAGATCCCGCCCACTCCGGTTGGCTCAAGAATTTTTCAAACCAGATCGGCTCAAACGCCTCATCGTCAGGCGCATACCGGGTCGCCGGCGAATATTCCGGCAAATACGGCCGCTCGCTTCGTCTCATTGGGCTAGACCATGAAAATTCCAACGCCGAGCGACGCGCGATCGTATTGCACGCCGCGTGGTACGCCGAACCCGATATCATCGACCGCCACGGAAAGCTCGGCCGCAGCGAGGGTTGCTTCACAGTGTCTGAAGCCGATCGCAATCTGCTGATTGAATGTCTGCCGGCAGGCAGCTTGATTATCGCTGGAAAATTCGCCGACGCGCTCTAGTCCGGTGTCGCGGGGTCCAAAGGACAGCCCTCAAAATCGCTTCGATCCGACGCCGCGAGGTCGGCGCCGTCAAGCCCGACCAGGACATCTTCATCGAAGCCGTAGACGTCCGGATAATACCTAATCTCGCCGGCATCGTCCGCGAGGGCCGTGAAATAGCCGATATAGACGGGAATCGGCTCCTCGAAGCGGATCGTCTTCGTCTTTCCAGCCGCCAGAGCGGCGTCATAGTCGTCAATTTTCTTCGGCGCAGCCAGGAGGGCTTTTGCAAATTCGCCGGCCCTTTCTATGCGAATGCAGCCATGGCTTAGGGCGCGATTTTCATTATTGAAAAGAGCTTTTGACGGCGTGTCGTGCAGGAAGACCGAAAACCTGTTCGGCATGACGAGAATCATTTCGCCGAGCGCGTTCGCCGGACCAGGCATCTGTCGTATCGACCCGTCTTTCGATTCAACATAGCCGAGTTGCGCCGCGCGCGCAGCGTCGTTCTTGATCAGGCTTCCGACGCTTTCGCGAACGATGCTTTGGGGAACAAACCATGTCGGCCGCACCCGGACCCCGCTTGCCCACGCGCTGAATTGGGGAGTCGGCGTCGAGCGCGATCCTATAATCGCGCGATGGCGCGCGTAGATTTTTCCGTTCCTGACAATAATCGCTTCAAAAGACGGCGCATTGACGAATATGTAGTCGGAACCTAGTTCGTTCGGCATCCATCTCCAGCGATCCAGATTGATTCTGAGTAATCGCCGTTCCGGCGAATCCGTTTTCGGAACAGCCGCAAGACGTGATTTCAACGCCTCATATTGAGCATGTTTTGGCGCCATTGCTTCGAGTTGATTTGCAAGGACGTCTGAAGCGGCGGCTCGAAGAACGCCGTCGCCGGCGTCCGAATGATCATCATCCTCAACATGCCAGTTTCTGCGCGATGAAGGGGGCGTTGCGCCGTAGCGCAGATCATCTGCGAGCCGTTGGATCGCGCTCGACGAACCGCGGTCGATCGCGTTTTGAGGCTCATCGATGTATCGAGCCGGATCGAGGCCGTGCCGTTCGGCGATCGCGGAAAGCCTTTGTTGCGTCGCGACGAGGTCGCGGCTTTCGCCGATCACTGACGCGCCGACGGCATCGTCATGTTGGATACAAGACGCACCGAGGAGCGAAGCCGATACGGCGACGAGTAATTTTACTGCTACTTGCAATCGAACCGGCATTTCCAATCATTCAGAATAGTCGTCAAAGCGCCCGCAATGCGTCGGCGAGCGTTCGGAAATCCTCAGGCGCCGGGGATGCAAAACGCAAGGCTTTTCCGCTGATCGGATGATTGAAGCCGAGAATGCGGGCGTGCAGCGCCTGGCGGCGAAAGCCTTTAATCGCGGCTATCGCCGTATCCGCCGCGGCGTCGCCGGGTTTAAGGCCCGACAATCCCGGACCGCGACCGTAGACCGGATCGCCGATGAGGGGGCAGCCGATCGAGGCCATATGAACGCGAATCTGGTGCGTGCGCCCGGTTTCGAGCCGGCATTCGATCAACGCAGCGAGCGCGTCGCCGGCGAGTTTCGCCCGGCCGCGGCCATAGGCTTCGACGAGGCGATAATGGGTGACGGCGCGGCGCTGGTCGGGGCGAGCGTCGTCTTCGTCGACGACCGCCATTTTTTTTCGATCGCCGCCGGCGCGCGCCAGCGGCGCGTCGACCGTTCCGACGGCCGGGCGCGGCGCGCCGACGACAAGCGCGTCATAAACGCGCTCTATGTCATGCGCGGAAAAGGCCTCGCTCAGTTTCGCATGCGATGCGTCGCGCTTCGCCGCGACGAGAAGGCCGGACGTATCCTTGTCGAGGCGGTGCACGATGCCGGGACGGGCGACGCCGCCGACGCCGGAGAGGCTCGCCCCGCAATGCGCGATCAGCGCGTTGACGAGCGTGCCGTTCCAATTGCCGGCGGCCGGATGAACGACCATGCCGGCCGGCTTGTTGACGACGATGATGTCATCATCCTCATAAAAAATGTCGAGCGCGATCGCTTCCGGTTTCGGGACGGCGGGCTCAACCGGCGGCGGCGCGAATTCGAAAACCTCGCCGACGCGGATTTTCCAGGAAGGATCGGTGAACGCCGTGCCATTTCGGGACAGCGCGCCCTGCTCGATCAACGCCTTGAATCTTGAACGCGAAAAAGCCGGTTCGATCTCGGACAACCATTTATCAAGTCTTGTCCCCGCATAGTCCTGCGGAACCGTGAACTGCGCCGGCCGGTCCTTATGCGTGCGATCGATCATGGCGCTGGCGATGTCACGTTGGATGAGGGTCTGTCAAATGTCGCGCACCCAGCCGAATTTCGTCCTGATGCCGGGCGATGACGAGGACCAAACGCCCGTCGACGCGCTGCGCCGGCGCGCGCTTCGGCTGCTGCAACAGGCTGATGAGGCGCCGGACGCAGGGGCGGGCCGCGGGCATGGCTTCGCTGCGCCCGCCGCGATCGGACCGGTCGAGGCGCCGCCTGCGCGCGCGCTCGCCGTCGGCGTCGTCACCATGCCGGCGGTGTTCGTTGCGGTGGTGTTGATTGCGCTCGCCTTGTTTGGGAAGCCGGCCGCTGATCCCGCTGCTGACGGTCTCGCCGCCCTCGAAACGCTGGAGCAGCCGCGCGCGCGGCCGGCGACCGGCGCTTCTTTCGCGGCGACCACAGGCTTCGGCAATAACGCAATCGGCATCGGCGAGGATTCGCGTATCGAAAGCGTGTCGCTCGATGGTGACCGCATCGCTGTGCATGTCGAGAGTCCGAACGGCGCCGAGATCATTGTTTATGACTATGTGGAAGGCCGGGTCGTCGCGCTCGCTCCGATCGTTACGGCGGGCGTCGCATCTGATGACCGGCTTGCGAGCTTGACCGGCGAGCCGCCTGTTGCGCGGCTTTCGCTCGTCATGCCGTCGCTTGAACCGGCGATTGAAACGAAGAGCGAAAACGCGCCCCTCGCGCCGCGCGTAAAGCCGAGCCTCGAAAACTAGATCGCGTCGAAAGCAGCCGACATTTCCCGGCGCAGCCGCGCGTCTGGAACAGGCCCTGACAGGGCCGCCATGTTTTCACGCATGTGATCGACGCGCCGCGTCGCCGGAATGGCGCAGGTGAGCGCCGGGTGCGAAATGACGTATTTCAGCATGAATTGCGCCCAGTTCCTGGCGCCGATTTCCGCCGCGACGCCCGGCAAGGGCTTGCCGCGAACCAGCGAAAAAAGCTGACCCTCCCGGAAAGGGCGATTGGCGATAAAGGCGATCCCGCGTTCTTCAGCGAGCGGCAGCAGCCGCGCTTCGGCCTCGCGGTCGGCGATATTGCAGGTCGCCTGAATGAAATCGAGCGGATGCGATCGCATGATGCGTTCGACGGCGTCATGGCGAAGGCCGGCATAGGTCGTAACGCCGACATAGCGAAGGCGCCCTTCGGCCTTCATCGCGAAGAGCGTATCGAGATGGCGCTCCCAATCGACAAGATTATGGACTTGCAAGAGATCGAATTGCGGGATGCGCCAGCGCGTTCGCGAGCGTTCGATCTGCGCCGGTCCGTTCTGGCCTTGCGGCGTCCAGACCTTGTCGGCGGCGAAAAGCCCGTCTTGTTTTCCGAGCGCGTCGAGACACCAGCCGATCACTTCCTGCGAGGTTCCGTACATCGGCGATGAATCGATCAGACGGCCGCCGGCGTTGAAGAAAGCGTCCAGCACGTCGCGCCGGATGCGTCGGCCGCCCGCGTCATCGCCGATATCGAAGGTCAGCCAGCTTCCCATGCCGAGCGCCGGGACGATCTCGCCGCTGGAGGGGATTTTTCTTGTCAGGATGTCTGACGCCCGCGCGAAGCCGGGCAGGGCGGCGCAGGCGGCGGCGGCCGCAGTCGCGCCGATAAAGCGCCTTCGATCCATGTCGGCTCCAGTCTTAATCAAACAGCGTAGGAAAGCCTGTCGCGCCGGTCCATAGACTTCGTCGCAGGCGGATAACGGTTTAACGCGCGCCTTGTTGCGCAGGCTGCCGGCTCACTTTATTTTTCAAAGCGGAAGGACAAGGAGCCGAACAATGGCGTCTGAAGACGAAAAGAATCTCGCCAGCGAGATCGCCTACGTGAAAACGCTTGCGGAAGAGGGGCGCAACGCGCCGCTGATTGGAGGCGTCTTTTATCTTATCTGGGGCGTCACGCTCGCAATCGCCTGCTTCTTGACCTGGCTGCGCGCAACCGATGTCGCCGGCGTGCCGGATTTCATCGGCGGCCTCGCCTTCTGGATCGTCACGCTTGCGATCGGCTGGGGGCTTTGCTTTGTCGTCGGCTCGAAAGTCGGCGCCAAGCCCGGCGCGCTGACGATCGGCAACCGGACAGCGATGTCGACTTGGTTCGGCGTCGGCATTTTCATGCTTGTCTATTGGTTCTCGCTTCTCGCCTTTCACGGCAATTTCGAAGCTGAAGGCATCAAGCCCTACGCGCTGTTCAATACGGTGTTTCCCGTCGCTTTCGGCGTCTACGGCATCGCGTTTTACGCAACGGCGACGGCGGCTCGCCTCGACTGGCTGCGCGGCTTCGCCGTCGCAGCCTGGATCTTTTCTGTCGCCAGCCTCTATTTTCTGGGCGATGTGCGCCAGATCATTGTCGCCGGCGTCGGAAGCCTGATCTGTGCGGCGCTGCCCGGGTTTATCCTGATGCGCCGCGAGCCGAGCGATATCGTGTGAGGCATGAGCGGTAAAGAGTTTGACTATCGCGAGATTGACGATGTCATTCACGGCCGCGTTCGTCTCGCCGTGATGGCGTATCTGTCCGGTGCCGACGCCGCCGATTTCAACGAATTGAAAGCGAAAGTCGGCGGCACCGACGGCAATCTCTCCGTCCATCTGCGCAAGCTAGAGGATGCGGGCTATGTCCGCGTGCAAAAAACCTTTCGCGACCGCAAGCCGCGGTCAATCTGCCGGCTTACGGCGAAAGGGCGGGAGGCGTGGATCGCCTATATCGAAAGGCTTCAGTCGCTGATCGAACCCGGCGCCTGATCAGCGTCGACCGTCGCCGTTGATGATGCGCATCAGGATCCAGATCGGCACGACGATCGCCGCCCCGAAAAGCAGGTACGTCCCAAGGTTGACGACGATCTCGGAAACCGAATCGCCGAGCCAGCTGATGATCCCCTTGAAGAAATTGAACGCGCCGCGCCAGAAATCGGCCGGCGACACGCCCCAAAACGCCAGAAACGCGCCGACAATGACGCTCGCGATAACGAGTTGAATGACGGTGCGCCGAGGGTTGGATCCGGCGATCCTGAATTTTGGGGGGTCTTCGCTCATGACTGATCCTTCCGCGCCGCCGGCCGAATCTAGCCGAGCCGGCGGCGAGAAGAAAGATCGCCTCAGACGGGCCTGAAGGTCAGCGCAACGCCGTTATTGCAATATCGAAGACCGCTCGGCGCCGGGCCGTCCTTGAAGACATGGCCCTGATGGCCGCCGCAGCGCGCGCAGTGATACTCCGTGCGCGGCACGATCAGCTTGAAATCCGTCTTCGTGTCGAGCGCGTTCGGCAGATGATCGAAAAAGGAAGGCCAGCCGGTGCCTGACTCGAATTTCATCTCCGAGGAAAAGAGATCATAGCCGCATCCCGCGCAGGAATAGACGCCCTTGCGTTTTTCGTCGTTGAGGGGACTGGTCCAGGGTCTTTCAGTCGCTTCCTTGCGCAGGACGGCGTAGGCCTCTCCTTCAAGGCGCTCTTTCCATTGCTCGTTGGTCAGCTGCCATTTGTCATAGTCAGGTATCGATTTCGGATCGATTTTCATGTCTTCCGCCTTTGCCGGGATGGTCGATGCGACGGCCGTCAGGGCCGCGCCGGACAAGAATGTGCGCCGGTCAATCATGACCTTTTTCTCCATCGCAGTCTTCCGGGAACAAACAGCGATGTAGGCGCTCTAGATCGCCGCCGCCAATAACAAAGCCGCGAGAACGAGAAAGCCTGCTTCCCGGTTTGACTTGAAAACGGCGAGGCAAATCGCCGGATCGTGAATATCGGCGCGGCGAATCTGCCAGGCGAAATGCGCCGCCGGCGCCATGAGGAACAGGAGATAGGCTGCGCCGAACCCCGCAGCGAAACCGGCGGCGGCGGCCAGCAAAATCGTTGCGGCGTAGAACATTATGAGCGCCGGCGCCGTTCTTTCTCCAAGCGCGCGCGCGGAGGATTTGACGCCGATGAGCGCGTCGTCCTCCTTGTCCTGATGGGCGTAGATTGTGTCATAGCCGAGCGTCCAGGCGACGCCCGCGGCGTAGAGAAGGATGGGCGCGAGGCTGAGTTTTCCGTTGATCGCGGCATAGCCCATGAGCGCGCCCCAATTGAAAGTGAGGCCAAGCCAGGCTTGCGGCCACCAGGTGAGGCGCTTCATGAACGGATAAGCGGCGACAAGCGCCAGCGACGAGAGCCCAAGCGTTATCGTCAACGTGTTGAACTGCAAAAGGATGATAAGCCCGATCAGGCATAATGCGAATAAAAACGCCCAGGCGTTTCGCACGCTGATTTGCCCTGACGGAATCGGCCTTAGCGCCGTTCGCGCGACCCGCGCGTCGAAATCGCGATCGACGATGTCATTATAGGCGCAACCGGCGCCGCGCATGGCGAACGCGCCGATGGCGAACAGGACAGCGAATAACACATAGGTCGCAAGCGGCGCTTCGCCGCCGCCGGCCGCCAGCGCAAGGCCTTGCCAGCACGGCAGCAAGAGCAGCCAAGTCCCGATCGGCCGATCGGCCCGCATCAATCGCAAATAGGGTTTCGCCTGATCGGGCGCGAAGCGATCGACCCAATTGCCTTTCGGCGCGTCGGCGGGAGCAGCGGTCATGAAGCGAATGCGGCGAATGATTGCGTCAACAGTGGCGAAGCTAGCGCTCGCGCGCTACTCTTTCAATGCGCTGAGAAGATGTCGCTATGAAAAGGTTTTTGGATCGCGCAGAGGCGGGCCGTCTTCTTGCAGACGTTGTCGCGCGACTGAAATTGCAAGATCCGATCGTTTACGCCCTGCCGCGCGGCGGGGTTCCGGTCGCTGTTGAAGTGGCGCGCGCGCTGAAGGCGCCGCTCGACCTTATTTTCGTGCGCAAGCTCGGCGCGCCCGGTCAAGCCGAGCTTGCAATGGGCGCTGTTGTCGACGGCTTAGCGCCGGTAACGATACTCAATGATGATGTCGTGCGTGCGCTAGGCGTCGACGATGCGACGATCAGGGCCGCAACGCGGCGCGCGCTTCAGGAAATCGAACGGCGACGGTCGGTTTTCGCCGGCGCATTAAGTCCCCTGAACGTCGCCGGGCGCTGCGCGGTTATTGTCGATGACGGGATTGCGACCGGCGCGACGATGGAAGTTTCCCTCAAGGCCTTACGACAGGCTGGTGCAAAGCATATCGTCGTTGCGGCGCCCGTGATGCCGCCTGAGGCGTTCGATCAATTCAAAGCGCTCGCCGACGATGTCGCCTGCCTTGCAACGCCGACGCCCTTTTATGCGGTCGGCGCGCATTATGCGGATTTTCGCCAGCTCGATGATGAGGATGTGATCGCCGCGCTGAAAGCATTTCACGGAATCGAGACGAATGACGGAAAGCCGCGTTAGGCTTTGTCTGACGATCGCTCATGCCTGAACGGCAGGTATTCGACGCTGGGCGTGCGCCGCAGCGGTTGAGGGTAAAGCCGCATCAGATCGTAAATTTCTTCCGGCAAATCAGTGCTGACAGGCAAGCTGAGCCCGCCGGCCTCTTGCGCCGTGATGCCGTAATCATGCGTCCAGTTTCCGCTGGTGAGAAGTTCGGCGAGCTTCTCCTTTCGATCGTCGGCCATATTGTCCGGCAAGAGGCCTTCGACCGCCGCGCGCAATTGCGCCATCGCGCGGCGCGCCACGCTTTCAAGAATCAAAGTCGCATCCTCGACTTCCGATACCGGCTTGCGCGATGCGGCCTCAATGATCGCCGCTGCGGGGCGGCCGTCGATCTGGGGATCGATCGGGCCGAGCACGGCGTGCGGACCGAGGACGATTGAGTCCGCCGCGATCGCTATCAATGCGCCGCCGGACATGGCGTAATGCGGCACGAAAACCGTCGTCCGGCCTCTATGGTCCTTCACGGCCCGCGCAATCTGGATTGCGGCCAGCGCAAGACCGCCCGGCGTGTGGAGGATGATGTCCAGCGGCATGTCGGAATCGGTCATGCGGATCGCATGAATGACTTCCTCGGTGTCGTTCATGTTGATGTATTGAATGATGGGAAAACCAAGCAAGCGCATTGTCTCCTGACGATGCGCGATCAAGATGACGCGCGAACCCCTTTCGCGTTCGATAGCGGTTATTTTCCGCCGCCGCATCGATTCGAGAAAACGCTGCTGGAGAAGCGGTTGAAGCGATATGATTATGAAATACAACAGCAGAAGGCCGCCGAAATCCATGTCAGATGACTCCAATCCGATTCGTACTCGACCGATGGGCTGCGACGATTTTCCGATTGCAGCGCTGACGGATGATCTTAAGCTTTGTCGGCGCCGGTTGTCGACGCCGCCGGCAACGCATTGTCTGCGAGGATAGGCATATTGCTCATGACGCCACGCCTTTATCATAACGCCCGGCTTGCGCCGAATGCGACTGCCGCACTCACGCAGAAGCAGGCGCATTACCTTCGCAACGTCCTTCGGCGGGAGGCGGGCGCCGCGCTTTTCCTGTTCAACGCCGAAAACGGAGAATATGCCGCGCGCGTTGTGGAAATCGACAAGAAAGGCGCGCTTGTCGAGTTGCTGGAGCAAACGCGCAGTCCGGCGCCGGAGCCGGACATCGAGCTGTTGCTCTCGCCCGTTAAGCGCACGGCGATGGAAATGATCGTTCAGAAAGGGACTGAGCTGGGGGTCCGACGTTTTCGCCCGGTGGTGACCGATCGCACAAACGCCGACCGCTTGCGCGTCGACCGGCTTCAGGCGATCGCGCTTGAAGCGGCGGAACAATGCGGCCGACTTTCCGTGCCGGCGGTGGCCGAGCCTGCGCCCTTGCCTGAAACCCTGCTGCGCTGGGACGCTTCGCGTGCGCTATATTTTTGCGACGAGGCGGGCGATGATCCGGATCAGGAATGGGGCGGACGGGAGGGGCGCGCCGCGCCGATGCTTGATATTGCCGCCGCGAGCGATAAGTGCGCCGCCATCCTGATCGGCCCCGAAGGCGGCTTTTCCCCCGACGAGCGCAAATGGCTGCGCGCCATTCCCTCTGTGAAGGCGGTGACATTGGGGCCGCGCATCCTGCGCGCCGATACGGCGGCGATCGTCGCGCTCGCGCTGTGGCAGGCGCGCGCCGGCGACCTTGCGAATCGCTGAGTTGAGGTCTTCTCACCTTTTAGTGAGAGCAAATGGCTTGGCGCGGCCGCTTTCAGCCGATAAAGGCGGGCGAGGCGCGTCGCGAAAAGGCCAGATACGGATCGGAGACCAGCTTGAGCGTAGAACGGCAAGCGTCGGGCGAGCTTCCGCCAATTGAAAATCTCGATGAGCTGACCGCGTTTCTCGCCGAAGGCGCGAAGCCGAAAGACGCATGGCGGATCGGCACGGAGCATGAGAAATTCATTTATTGCCGCGAAACGCTGGAGCCCGTTTCCTATGAGGGCGAAAACGGCATTCGCGCCATTCTTGAAAGGCTGAGCGCGACGACCGGCTGGGAAATCATCCGCGACAACGGTTTGCCGATCGGGTTGAAGGGCGAGGGCGCGTCGGTGTCGCTGGAGCCAGGCGGACAGGTTGAACTGTCGGGCGCGCCGCTTGAGACGATCCATCAGACTTGCGCTGAAGTCGCGCGCCATCTCGACGCCGTCAAAGCGGTCGCCGAGCCTTTGAATATCGCCTTTTTCGGCATGGGCTTCGCGCCGACATGGACGCGCGCCGAGATGCCGCAAATGCCGAAATCGCGTTATGCGATCATGCGCAATTACATGCCGAAGGTCGGCGGGCTCGGCCTCGACATGATGCACCGAACCTGCACGGTGCAGGTCAATCTCGATTTTTCGAGCGAAGCGGACATGGTGGCGAAGTTCAGAACCTCGCTTGCTTTGCAGCCGATCGCAACGGCGCTCTTCGCCAATTCCTCGATCGTTGAAGGAAAGCCCTCCGGCTGGGCGTCCTGGCGCGCGCATATCTGGACGGACACCGATCCTGACCGCACCGGTCTTTTGAAATTCGTTTTTGAAGACGGGTTCGGCTTCGAGCGCTATCGCGATTACATGCTCGACGTGCCGATGTATTTCGCGCGGCGCGGCGGCAAATATCACGATGCGGCGGGGCTTTCATTCCGCGACTTTCTGGACGGAAAACTCTCGATCCTTCCTGGCGCGCGCGCGAACATTCTCGACTGGGAAGACCATCTGTCGACCGCGTTTCCGGAAGTCAGATTGAAACGCTTTCTTGAAATGCGCGGCGCTGATTCGGGGCCGTGGGCGCGCATCTGCGCGCTCCCCGCTTTCTGGGTCGGGCTTCTTTACGATTCAGACTCGCTCGCCGCCGCTTGGGACGTCGCCAAGGAATGGACGGCGGAGATGCGCGACGCGCTGCGCGAGGACGCCGCGCATTACGGCTTGAAGGCGAAGATCGGCAAGCGCACCGTTCAGGACGTTGCGAAAGAAGTGCTGGCGATTTCGCGCGCCGGATTGCAAAGACGCGCCAAACCCGGCGCGATGGCGGTCGATGAAACCGCCTTTCTCGAACCCTTGCACGCGATCGCCGAAAGCGGCGTTACGATGGGCGAGTACGCCGCGCGTCATTTCATCGAAGACCTTGACGGCGATGAGCGCCGGCTTCTCGCTGAAGCGTCTTTCTAGCGTGCCGTCGCCTCCAATTATCGACGTTTTTTCAGATGTCAGCGTCGCAACGCGATCATTGGCGCGCAAGGACGCGGCGCTGAAACGCGCGCATCAGGCGATCGTCAAGCCGCATATCCGTCGTCGCGCAGGCGGCTTTGAGGGTCTTTTCCGGATCATCGTCGAGCAACAGGTTTCGGTGCCGAGCGCCCAGGCGATCTGGAAACGGTGCCTGGAAGGCATTGACTGCGCATCGCCTGAGGCCGCGCTCAAGATCGGCGAATCGGGGCTGAAAGGCCTCGGCCTCTCAACGCCGAAGGCGCGCTATATCCTTGCGCTGGCGGAGGACGCCGAAACGGGCCGGATTGATTTCGACGGCTTGAAGGGTCTCAACGACGCCGAAGCGACGGAAGCGCTCCTGTCCGTTAAGGGCGTCGGACCGTGGACGGCGGCGATCTATCTGCTTTTCTGCGAGGGGCGCGTCGACATCTGGCCGCGAAACGACGTCGCCCTGAAACACGCTTATTCTTCGGCGGCGGGGGACGTTCTCGACCAGAAAACGCTCGATCTGAAATCCTCCGGCTGGTCGCCCTGGCGCGGCGTCGCGGCCCATATTTTGTGGACCTATTACGCGCATTTGCGGGGGCGAACCCCCATATAGGTGTGGCCTGGCGACAATTTTCTGGAAAATTGTCAATAAACGGTCATTGGGAATCGGCTAGAAATTTCCCTCAGGCGCGCGAGTCGTCTAAGCTTGCGCCATCGACGGCGGAGGTTTGCTTTCAGTAGCCGGATCAGGGAAATCGCTGGGATTATACGCCCGGCCGCCTTGGAAAAAGGCGCTCAACGATGCAGGTGATCCGCCAATCGCCTGAAGCGTGTCCGGCGCTGGTTCTGAACGCGGATTTCAGGCCGCTGTCCTATTTTCCCCTGTCGCTCTGGTCCTGGCAGGACGCCTTGAAAGCGGTCTTTCTCGATCGCGTCGACGTCGTCGCCCAATATGACACGGTCGTGCGCTCCTCGAATTTCCAGATGCGCCTGCCGTCGGTCGTATCGCTGAAAACCTACGTCAATCACGCGCGCACGCCCGCCTTTACGCGGTTCAACGTGTTTTTGCGTGACAGTTTCTCCTGCCAGTATTGCGGCGCCGGCGAACGCGACGCGCTCACCTTCGATCATGTCGTGCCGCGCTCGAAAGGCGGGCGCACGACATGGGAGAACATCGTCGCCGCCTGTTCCGGCTGCAATCTGAGAAAAGGCGGGCGTCTGCCCGCTCAGGCGAAAATGTTTCCGGCGAGGAAGCCGGTGCGCCCGACCATGTTCGAACTGAACGAACGCGGGCGGGCCTTTCCGCCGAATTACCTCCACCACAGCTGGCAGGATTTCCTCTACTGGGACAGCGAACTCGAACCTTGATCGGTTCAAGGTGTTGTTCCTGCGCGTCGGGGGGCCTAAAATCCCGGTCGAATGTCGTGGGAGGATTAAATGCCGAATTTCTCGTCGATCCGCATCGCGCTTGGCGCCGCGCTGGCCGTTGGCGCCTTGGTCGGCCTTTCAAGCTGCGCCTATAATGAGGAGCTTGGCAGAAGCCAGCTCGCCTTCATTCCGGCGAGCCAGATGTCCTCGCTCGGCGCGACCGCCTGGGCCGATGTCAGCAAAAAAGAAAAACTTTCGACCGATCCGAAATATGTGAATCGCCTCAATCGCGTTGCGCCGAAAATTCTCGCCGCGGCGGGCGAAAATCCGAGCAACTGGGATTACAAGGTTTTCGATTCCAAACAGCTCAACGCCTTCGCGCTGCCGGGAAATCATTTCGCGGTCTATACGGGTCTCATGGACCTTATGGACAATGACGATCAGCTCGCGACCGTCGTCGGCCATGAAGTCGGTCACGTTCGCGCCAATCATGGCGGCGAGCGCGTATCGCAACAGCTTGGCGCCAATTTCGCGCTTGGCGCCGCCCAGCAGGCGATCGGATCGGGCAGCCAGACCGGACAGGTCGCCATGGGCGCGCTCGGCGTCGGCGCGCAATACGGCGTCCTCCTGCCGTTCTCGCGCAAGCATGAATTGGAAGCCGACCGCCTCGGCGTCATTTACATGAATCGCGCCGGCTATGATCCGAACGAGGCCCTCAAATTCTGGACGAAGATGGGCTCAGCGGGCGGCTCCAAGCCGCCGGAATTCGCCTCGACGCACCCGTCGGATACGACGCGGATCAACCAGATCAAGGAAGTGATCGCGACCTTGCCGCCGCGCGGCCGCTAGCCGGTCGCCCTCCGCCAGATTGCGGTTGAAATCGCATCCGCCCGCGCCTAGGTTCCCGGCCCGCGCCGGGCCCTTACGCGCCCGTCCAAGGCGCCGCCTTAGCTCAGTTGGTTAGAGCGCTAGATTGTGGATCTAGAGGTCGCTGGTTCGAGACCAGCAGGCGGTACCATTTCTCCGACCAACGCATGCGATCCGGCGGCCTGGCTTCGCCGTCCCGCCCTACCCCTTTCGTCCCGCCGCGCGTTCGGCCGAGGGGAAAAACAGAAAGGCGAGCATCAACACATAGCTCGCATAATCCCAGGCGATCGCGAGCGCCCAGACGTCTGAGAATATCTTGGCGTGTTTCAAGACCGCGTCGCGCGGCGTGATCGTCGAAAGCGCTGGAATGCGCTCGGCGGCGACGACGGCGGCGGTGCGCGAAACGCGCTCTTCTTTCTCGTCCGTCTTCTCCGCCGGCGGGCGGATAAGCGTGCGGATGATGTCGAGGCCGCGCTCCGGCGACTTTTCCGCCGCCGACGGGATCGGCGGCTCCGGCTTGCTGCGTTTTTGCGCGCTGATGAATTTTTTGAGCGATCCCGTCACCTGCTCGGAAAAGGCGTCGATGGCGCGCGCCTGCGCGGGGCTGAGGCCCGCAACGGGCTTCGGGTTGGCGCGATCGAAGGCGTCAAGCTGCGACTGGAGGTAGTTTTCAATGCGATGATCCTGACGCCAGCGATTAAGGACGATGGCGAAATCGTCAAAGGTTTTTTCAAATGCGCCGGACCATTGATCGTAATTGGCGTAGGCGTCCGCCGCGAGGAGACTTCTCAGAGTGTCGCTTTGTTCCGAACAAATATTCGGCGCGAAGGGTGAAAGGCCCGCCGGATCGTCGGCTTCGAGAATGAAAGCGGCGCTCGTCTCAACGGAGGCGTACCATTCCGCGACGCCTTCGATATAGTCCGCGACGGCGCCGCGCCCGGCGCTTCCCGTTTGAAACCCGCCCTCGCGTTCGCGCCGCGCGGCGTTCTCCGTATCGCGCACCGATTGTTTGAGATCGGTGAGGGCGGCGAAGTCCTTCTGACGCCAGGCGACGATGCCGGCGCATTCCGACTGCAAGCGGTCAATCTCTCCCGAATAGGTGAGGCGCACCGCGTCGACGCCGGCGATCCCGACCGTCGTCGTCCAGGTCGAGACGACGAAGAGAATGAGCGACAGGATCGGAATGACGATGAATATTTTGAGCGACCGTTCGATGAAATGAAGCGTTGTCGCGACCGGTCCTCGCCCCAATCCGCGAAACCAGTCGCGATGACGCACAAGCTCCGCGCCGCCGATCCAGATGGCGACCGCAAGAAAGAAGACGAAGACGCCGAATGCGGGCGGCAGGATCGAATTGCGGAAGAAATCCGGCGATTCCTGCGAGGTGATCAGGGAAAAACCGACTGCCGAGGAAACCGCGGAAAAGAACGCCGATGTCGTCGCGACGACGATGAAGAGCCGATTGAACAAGGATGAGCCGGAAAGACGCGCGGAAGTGAGGATAAGAAAGGTGATCGCGCCGAGAACGGCGAGAACGATCGCCGAACCCGCGGCAAGACCGCTTGCGCCTGAGAAAAAGTCGGGCGACGCTGAATAAGCGGGCGCTGGCGTTAAAGCCGCAATGATCGCCGCAGCGCGGATGCGCGCGCGGATTTTTTCCGGGAACAAATCTCCCCCCCGAGCGATATCGCCCTTCCAACGCGGAAAGCTAATTCAGGCGCTGCCGATTGTCGAGAGCGCATCCGATCGCGGGAAGTCGGCGCGGCGCAATGCGCAGCGGCCGAATAAAAAGGCCGCCAATGCGGCGGCCTTTTCACAAAATGCGCGACGCTGTTTACTGAACGCCGGCGACCCAGCCGATGCAGGACGAGACGTCATTCAGCCCGTGTTCGCCGATGCAAAACGCTTCTTCATAGGGCGTGCGCGTCGCCGCGATGCACTGCTTGAATGTCAGCGCCGCGAAAGAAAGGCATGAATTCGACTTGTCGTTGCGGGCGTAGACCGAAACGGTTTTCTCATTGACGCCGCTCACCGCGTAGCGCGCGGCGAGATTGAGAACGCGGTTCATGATGACTTGCGCGTTGGGCTCGGTCATGCGTCCGGGGCCGACATCCTTGCCCCATTCGGGATTCCAGGCGGCGTTGGCGCTTGAAAGGCTCGGCGCCGTCACGCCCTTGTCCGTCACGGAAGCAAGCGCCGGCGCAACGGCTGACGAACGCGACCGGGCGAAGGATTCCGCTTCGGAAAGGCGCGTTGAGCTCGGCGGGATTTTCGCTTTGCCCCACGATGTTTTTTGCATCGCATAGGCCTGCTCTTTGAAGGATTCGCCAAGCGCGGAAAATCGCGCCGCATCCTGCGTCGTCATGGCGAGGACGCGCGACATCGCCTCGTCGGCGCCTTTGAGCTTGCGCGGATAGGTCGGATCTTCGGCGAGCCTGGCGAAAAAGGCGTCCGCCCCGGCGAGGCCGTTCACCTTTTTCTTGCTCGCCATTTCCTTTTTAAGCGCGTCGCGAAATTCTGGCGTGTCGGCCGCGACGAGCGCGGCGTAGGCGACCCAGCCCGCCGACAGGTTTTCGGCCTTGTGCGCTGAAAGGCGGCGATGCGCGTCGCGCGTCGTCTCGGCGCTGTTGAACGGCGTCGCCTCGATCGCGGCGATGTCTTCGCGAAAACGGACATAGTCGGCCGCCGCCCGCTCAAGCGCCGCATCGCGCGGCTGGGCGAGCGATTCGGCCGAGACGCCGCTTGTCGCGGCGAAGGCGAGAATAGAGGCCGCCGAAGCGATCGCGCCGCCGATCCGGCGCGCCGGCGGGCTCGCCGCCAGGCTGAATTTGGTGGAATTGTCCCGTCTCCGCGCGGGCGAAAGGCTACGCAACATAATCCGCTCCCGATATCGGCCCCAAACGGCCCATCCCTGCTGATGCGCTTCCGGCCTGCTTCCGGGCAACGCCGCCCTTCTTACCCTCACGCCTCTTACCCGAGCGTTCGGGATACTAGCGACATTCAAGCCAAATTCGAGATGTTAATGATGATCGATTGGTTGAAAAATCGCCCGATCGCGCCCTTTGCGAATCGTGCTGGCGTGCCGCTGCGGAGCCCGATTGCGGATTTTAGCATTTGTTAACGGTGTCACGTCCAAATGGTCAGGAATCGTTAACCGGCCTTGCCCGGCGCTTACCAGGCATTGCGCCCGCGGCCGCCGCTGGGACCGCTGTGAGGACCGTCATGTCGCTTTCCGCGAGCCTGAATGCGCTCCGCCGCCGCCTGATCGACATCCTTGGCGGCGGCGCCGCCTTTAGCGGCGTCGGCGCGGCCGCCGTCGCGCTGATCCGGCCGGATGGGCGGCTGATCAGCCTTTCCTCGCCCGCAGTCCGCATGTTCGCAGATGCGGAAAATGCGCGCACGCTCGATGCGCTCTTCATGCCGGACGATCGCGTCTCTGTGGAAAAAGCGGTGCGCTCCAAGGCGATCGGGCGTGTCGAAGGACGGGCCCGCCGGCCAGGCGGCGCCGTCGGTCATTTTGAGATCCTGCTTGAGCGCCGGCCGGACGGGCGCGCCGTTGCGCTCCTCATCGACCGCACGGCGGAAAAGCGCGACCAGCGCCGGCTCGGGCAGGAAGTCGATCGCGCGCGCGCCGAGGCGGCTGACGGCGCGGCGATGCTCGCTGATCTAAGTCATGAGATGAGAACGCCGCTCAACGCCGTGATCGGTTTCGCCGAAACGATCGAGCGGCAGACATTCGGGCCGGTCGGGCACGAAAACTACGCGCAATACGCCGAACATATCCGCATGGCGGGCCGGCATCTTCTCGATCTCGTCAACACCGTTCTCGATCTTTCAAAGATCGAAGCGCACCGCTTCGCCCTGGCGCGCGTCGCCGTGGATCCGGCGCTTCTCGCGCGCGAATGCGCAGCGATCATGACGCACCAGGCCGATGAAGCGGGCCTTCGCCTTTCTGTCGATATCGCGCCGGATCTTCCCGAATGCGCGCTCGATCCGAA
This sequence comes from uncultured Alphaproteobacteria bacterium, assembly GCA_937895955.1. Classification (GTDB taxonomy): domain Bacteria; phylum Pseudomonadota; class Alphaproteobacteria; order Caulobacterales; family Parvularculaceae; genus Amphiplicatus. The sequence continues at coordinate 30,772 of CALAZI010000184.1, forward strand.
AGCAGTGCGCCAGATCCTGCTCAACCTGCTTTCGAATGCGGTGAAGTTCACGCCGGAAGGGGAAATAAGGCTGACCGTTCGTCGCGATGACGATTCAATCGTCTTCACCGTGAAGGATGACGGCGTCGGCATGAGTTCGGAAACAATGTCCAAAATCGGCGCGCGCTTCACCGCCGCCCACGGTTCGGGCGTTCGCGGGCAGGGCGGCGCAGGGCTCGGCCTTTCTCTCGCGATCAGCCTTGCAGAGCTGCATGGCGGGCGCGTCGATCTCGCCTCGGCGCCCGGCGAAGGCCTTGCCGCATCGGTGCGGCTGCCCATCATGGAGACGAATGCCCCGGCGAAAGGCGCGGTGCGCGCAATCCTCGCCTCAGCGCGCCAGGCAGACGACGCGCCGTCGGCGCCTCGGGAAACCGCCGCCGCCGTCACGCAGCTCGACCGCATCATGGCGTTTCGCAAGGCGCGGCCGCGCGTCGACGCGGCTTGATCCGGCCCTGTCGCCGGCGTGATAATCGCCGCGCTGGAGACGCAGTTGAGCGAGCCCCGCCTTAAATCCGAAATTCGCGTCAGCGCCATATTGCGCCGGGCGCAAGCCGCAGGGGCGTTCGCCGTCGTGGCGCGGCGCGGCGATGTCGACGCCGGCGCGATCGCCGTCAAGGTCTATATCGGCGCCGGACGGGGAAGGCTCCATGTCGAAGCGCGCGATGAGCAGGGACGCGCGATCTGGCGCGAACCTCTTGGCGGCGAGAGCGAGGAATGCGCGATCGACGGCTATCTGGACAAGGAGCGCCGCTTCGATTCCGATTTATGGATCGTCGAAATTGAAGATCGCGAAGGCCGGCCGTTTCTCGACTGAATGAGGCTAGTCGAGATAAGCGGGCGCTCTCGGCAGATTGTTGAAATCGGCGTCTTCATGCTGGATGATGACGCGCGCGCCGCCGGCTGTTGCGAGATCTTCAAATTTCTGCATGGAGGCCAGCGTTTCATCGGCGTCCGTGTTGAACACGGGAATTGTCTTCTTCTCGCGCGCTTCGGTCAGGTGATAAAGATCGCCTGAAAGCAAAATCGGACCGGAATGCTCAAGATCGATGAAGAGAACCGAATGGCCCGGCGTATGGCCCGGCATTGAGATGACGATCACCGATTTGTCGCCGAAGACGTCGTAACTGTCGGTGAAACTGATCTTCTTTGCGGCTTCCAGATCGGCGTAATTCGCAAAGTCTTGCGCATTGGCGCGCGCTTCGGCGCGGAACATGTGATCGCGTTCTTTTTCATTCACGATGAATGTCGAGTTCTTGAACAGGTTGGCGTTGCCGACATGATCGAAATGCGAGTGGGAGATCGAGAAATACTCGACATAGTCGGGCGGAACGCCGATGCGTTCGAGCTGGCCTGTCAGCGTCTTGGGAACCTTGAGCGTGAAGGGCGGGCTCGTTACGCCGTCCGGAGCTGCGTTGAGCGCATCCGGCAATCCCGCATCCCAGAGCAGATCGCCTGAAGGGTGACGGATGAGAAAACAGGCGTCGACAAAGCTGTCGCTGCGTCCGTCATAAGCGCCGCCGCGGTCGAAGACGGAGAGGTCTGAAATGTCGATATGGCCGCAATCGAGAACGTAAAGCCGAAGCGCATCGACTTTGGGTTCCGCCGGCGCCGCTTTTTCCGACTCGGCTGGGGCGTCGACGGCCGGTTTCGAGCAGGCGGCGAGGCTGAGCAAAACAGCGGCGATGGTGATGATGCGGCGCATGGCCTTAGTCCTTTGCGGCGGCGAAAACGCCGGCACCATACCCGCATCAGCAGGCGACACAAAGCTTGCGCGCAAAGGCCGCGACGAGGGCTTGCGTCGGCAGGGCCGGGTCGCTATATCGCCGCTTCTTCCGGATATTCCTGCGTCGCTTGCGGCTTGGTGACCGTCCGGAAAGATGTTGGCGCGGGGTGGAGCAGCCCGGTAGCTCGTCAGGCTCATAACCTGAAGGTCGTCGGTTCAAATCCGGCCCCCGCACCCAACTTTTCAATGACAATCGGTTGATCCGGCCATCTCCTCCGGGGGGGGGCGCGACTTCTTCCGTTGACGCTGCGGCGGAGCGAGGCGATGCTCGCCGTCGGGCCGTGAGACCAGTGCGGCTGCGGCAGAAGGACCGCCCGCTCATGCAGCCATCCCGCCCGGTTCGCCAGCTCGGCCTCATCATGTGCACCGCGCTTGTCGTCGGCAACATGATCGGGTCGGGGATCTTTCTTCTCCCAGCGACGCTTGCGCCATACGGCTGGAACTCGATTTTCGGATGGATGCTCACGATCGCCGGCGGAATTTTGCTCGCGTTCATATTCGGCGCGCTTTCGCGCAATTTTCCGAAAGCGGGCGGGCCCTACGCCTTCACGCAAGAAGCGTTCGGGCCGATGGCCGGCTTTCTGGTCGCATGGAGCTACTGGATCTCGATCTGGGTCGGCAACGCCGCCGTCGCGACCGGCGCCGTCAGCTATCTGAGCGTTTTCTTTCCCTCGCTTTCATCGACGACCGGCCTTCACGCCGTGGTGACGATCGGGATCATCTGGCTTTTGACCTTCGTCAACTGCCGCGGGACCTATCTCGCGGGAAGCGTGCAGCTGGCGACGACATTGCTAAAGGTGCTGCCGCTGTTCGCCGTGATCTTTCTGGGGGTTTATCTGGCGGCGGCGGATGGCGGCGCGAACCTTGCGCCGTTTGAGCCGGAAGCGATCTCGTTTGGACCGATCACCGCGGCGGCGACGCTGACGCTCTGGGGGCTGCTCGGCCTTGAATCGGCGACCGTGCCGGCGGAGAAAGTAAAGGACCCGACGCGCACCATCCCGCGCGCGACGATGATCGGCATGATCGTAACAGGCGTCATCTATCTCTTCGCCTGTTCGGCGATCATTCTCCTGCAGCCGGCGGATGAAGTCGCCGCCTCATCGGCGCCTTTCGCCGATTTCGTCGCGCGCCATTGGGGCGAGGGCGCCGGCCGGTGGCTGGCGCTGTTCGCGGCGATCAGCGGATTCGGCGCGCTTAACGGCTGGATTTTGTTGCAAGGCGAATTGCCCAACGCGATGGCGAAGGGCGGCGTCTTCCCCGACTTTCTCGCCAAGACCTCGTCGCGCGACACGCCGGTGCGCGCGCTTGTCGTCTCCAGCCTTTTGATGACCGGCGTCGTCCTTCTCAATTATTCAAAGAGCATGACGGAGGCGTTCAAATTTATTCTGCTTTTGTCAACGACAGCGTCGCTCGTGATGTATTTCGCCTGCGCGCTCGCCGCGCTGAAATTGAAGGCTGACGGGCGCATGACGGCGTCGCCCGTCCTTTCCCTGATCGCTGCGGCCGCCGCTCTATACGCCATCTGGGCGATTTACGGCGCCGGCGTTGAAGCCGTCGCCTGGGGGCTTGTTCTGCTCGCTGCGGGCTTGCCTGTCTACTTCATTGCGAAGCAGGATCGCGTCAGCCGGCAAGCGTCTTGATCAGCGTTCGCCAGTGTTCCAGCGCGCCGGCGATTGAGGAAACCGGCGCGCGTTCGTTCAAACCGTGCGTGTAATCGTCTGAGGGTTTCAGGAACAATCCCGAGACGCCGTAGCTGTCGACGCCGTGCATCCGGAAATAGAGGCTGTCGGACGCGCCGGCCGACATTTGCGGCGTGATGGAGAGCCCGGGATAGCGCGCCTCGATCGATTTCTTGACGGCGGCGAGAACGTCTTCGCGCATCGGCGATCCGTCGGAATAATGCGGCGGATCGACATAATTTATTTCCGCATTCGGGTCATTGACGATGTCGGCGAGCGTTTTCTTCACGTCTTCCGGCGCAACGCCCGGAAAGATGCGGCAATTGACCGAAACAGCGGCGCGCTGTGGAAGCGCGTTCAGCGCGTGACCGCCGGCAAGCATTGTCGCGACGCAGGTCGTGCCCGTCTGGCCGACATATTCAGGATCGGCGCGCAGCGTTTTGACGGCCTTCTTGTCTTTGGGGTTTTCCGCGAAACGAAGCATCGCTTGCCCTAGCGCGCCCGGCGTTTTGGCTCCGGTCTGGCGGAAGAATTCAAGCGTCGTCTCGCTCGTCATCACCGGAAAATCATAGGCGCCGATGCGGTCGATCGCTTTGGCCAGCCGGTAGATGGCGTTTTCTTTCGACGGCCGGCTTGAATGCCCGCCGGGATTGGCGAAGGCGATCTCAAAATCCGTATAGGTCTTCTCCGCCGTTTGCAGATTATAGGCGAGCGGCGCGCCGTCTTCGCCGAGCGTGCCGCCGCCGCCGTCGCTGTTGAGGACGAGGCCCGCATCCTTGAACCGCTCGGCGAGTATGGCGGTCGACGCCATCGACGTTTCCTCATCGCCCGACAGAACGAGCGCGATATCGCGCTTCGGCTTGAAGCCTTCCGCTTTGAGATGAATGAGCGTCGCGACCATCATGGTGACGCCCCATTTGTTGTCGATCGCGCCGCGCCCGATCAGGAAATCGCCCTCGCGCGTCATGACGAACGGGTTGCGACCCCAGTCTTCCGCTTTCGCCTCGACGACATCCATATGGCCCGAGAGAATGATCGGCGCCGCGCGCGTCTCGCCGCGGTAATAAGCGACAAGCGTCGGCGCCGGTCCTGAATTGTCGATTTCAATATCGCTGTCGGAAAAGCCGGCTTTCTTCAATCTTGCGGCGATATCCTCGGCATAGCGCAGAACGTCCGGAGAGCCTTCGACCGAACGAAACGCGATCGCGTCGCCGAGCATCGCAATCGCGGCTTCGACATCTTCCGAAGTCGCGCGTTCTTGCGCCATGGCGGGCGTAACAGCCGCCATCGCCGCAAATAAGGAGAGGTTCAGTCGCCGCATGGCGCATCCTTTCATGAATTGCCCGAAAACCCTGACAGGAACGCGGCGAGATTGTCGCCGAGCGCGTCGCAAAGATAACCGCCTTCCTGAACGATGACGGTCGGCCGCCTGAGCGCGGCGGCGATCGCCGCGCCGATCCGTTCAAACCCTTTAGTTGAGACGCGAAGACCGCCGAAGGGATCGTGTTCGGAAGCGTCGAGACCGAGCGCGATGACGAGCGCGCCGGGCGCATATGCGCCGATGCGCGAGAGCGCCGTCTCCAGCGCCGCCATGAACGCATCGTCGCCGGACCCTCGCGGCAGCGGAAAGTTGATATTGAAGCCTTCGCCGCGCCCGCGTCCTGTTTCGCCTTCCGCGCCCCAGAAGAAAGGATAAAAGCGCGACGGATCAGCGTGGATCGAGACGGTCAAGACATCGTCGCGTTCGTAAAATATGTCTTGCGTGCCGTTGCCGTGATGAAGATCGACATCGAGAATGGCGACGCGGCCGTGTTTTTCTCGCAGCTTTTGCGCGGCGATCGCGGAATTGTTGAAATAGCAAAAGCCGGCCGCCGCATCCTGGCGCGCGTGATGGCCCGGCGGTCGGGCGAGCGCGTAGGCTGAATGCCCGCCGGAGAGAACGCGCTGCGCGGCGGCGACCGCCGACCAGGCGCTCCAGCAGGCGCTTTCAAATGTGCGCGCTGCGATCGGCGCCGAAGCGTCCATCAGATGCCAGCCGGCCTGCGCGACGATCGAGTCGGGATAATGGTTGTCGCGCGCCACGGGATGAATATTGGGGGTCACGGCGTCCGACGCGCCGTCGATGCGCTTCCAGCGCTCATGGGCGGTTTTGAGAAAATCGACATAGCGCTTGTCATGAACGGCGAGGATCGGCGCCATGCCGGCTTCTATCGGCCGGGCTATCTCGCAACCTGCGTCGCGCGCGCCGGCGAGCAGCCTGTCGATGCGGTCCGGATGTTCAGGGTTGGGTTCGAAATTCCCGTTGACGAGAAAATGCGCCGGATAATGGAGACGTTCTTCCTCGGCGTAGAAGGCTTTCATCGTCACGCCTCATGATCCTGAAGGCCCGTCTCGCGCGCAAAGACGAGAACGCTCGTCGCCAGCTTGTCCATGATTTCGTCAAGGTCGACGTCTGTGACGATCATCGGCGGGCAGATGAGGAAATGATCGCCCTCATCGCCGCCGCGGGTCCGGCGCGCATAGATGACAAGCTTGTGCGCATAAGCGATTTCGACAAGGCGGTGAAAGGCGTTCCATTCTTTCGGCAAGGGCGTCATGGTCGCGCGGTCGCGCACCAACTCGAAAGCGAGAAGCAATCCCTTGCCGCGTACGTCGCCGATAAAGGGAAAGCGGTCCATCAAAGCGGTGAGGCGCGCCTTCAGCTTGTCGCCCATCAGCGCCGCATTGCCGATAAGATCGTTTTCGACGATTTCCTTCAGCACCGCGAGTCCGGCGCTGCAGGCGAGGGGGTTGCCGGCATAGGTGTAGCCGTGCATGAAGCCGCCGGCGTCCAGCACGGTTTCGACGATGTCGGAACGCGCGACCACGGCGCTCAACGGCGCGTAACCGGCGCCGAGCCCCTTGCCGAGCACGACGATGTCAGGCGATTGCCCCCAATGTTCGGCGGCGAGAAATTTCCCCGTGCGGCCGACGCCCGTCATCACCTCGTCATAGATGAGAAGAAGACCGTATTCGTCGCAAATGTCGCGAATGCGCTGGTAATAGCTGTCGGGCGCGACAAGCGCGCCGGTCGATGCGCCGCCGACAGGCTCCATGATGAAGGCGAGCGCGCGTTTCGGTCCAATCTCCTCGATCTTCTCGCGCAGGGCCTCGGCGTATTTAAAGCCTTTTTCTTCTTCGGACAGATTGTCGCGGTCGAGATAGGCGCGCGGCGCCGGGATTTTCGGCATGTCGCGATACATCGCCTGAAAGGGGCGCGTCAGCGGATTGTAACCGGTGACGGCGAGCGTGCCGAAGGTCGAGCCATGATAGGCGGGAAAACGGGAAATGACTTCAGTGCGCGACGCCTCGCCGCGCGCCAGCGCATATTGCCGGGCGAGCTTGATCGCGCTTTCAACCGCCTCCGAGCCGCCGGAAGCGAAAAAGACGCGCGTCAGGCCGGGCGGGCAAAGCCGACCGAGCGCTGTCGCCAGCTGTTCGGCGGGCTCGCTCTCGAAATGCAGGCGATAGGCGAATGTGCCGCGCTCCATCTGCTCGCGCATGGCCGCGATGACGCGCGGATTTGAATGGCCGATATTCGACACCATCGCGCCGCTTGAAGCGTCGATGTAGCGCGCGCCGTCGCGCGTCCAGACATGAACGCCGAGCGCGCGTTCGAACATCGGCCGTCGGGCGCCGGACTGATAAAAGAGCTTCGACGGTTCCGTCGGCGACCAGTCGAAGATATTCGAAGAATGAGCATCCGCCATGGAAAAACTTTTTGGGTAGGGCGCTGCAGGCCCCGATTGATCAGCCTTCAAGGCCCTGACAAGATGCTTAAATTCATGGGCTGACGCCAGCAGGAAAAACATCGATGTCGACAGGGCCGGGCGAGGCGAAAAGGCGCAAGGTGATCATCACCTGCGCCGTTACGGGATCGATCCACACCCCGACCATGAGCCCCCATCTGCCGGTGACGCCCGACGAAATCGCCGAGGCGTCGATCGCCGCTGCGAAAGAGGGGGCGGCGATCATTCATCTTCACGCGCGCCAGCCCGATGACGGCCGGCCGAGCGCCGAGCCTGATCATTTCCGCGCCTTCATGACGAAGATCGCGGCGGAATGCGACGCGGTCCTCAACGTCTCGACCGGCGGATCGTCCTTGATGACGCTTGATGCGCGTCTTGCCCCGGCGCGCGCGATGAAGCCGGAAATGTGCTCGCTCAATATGGGATCGATGAATTTCGGCATCTTTCCGATGCTCGAAAAATATCCCAACTGGCGCCATGACTGGGAGCCGGCGCTGCTAGAGGCGACAAAGCGCACCGTCTTCCAGAACACTTTTGAGAATATCGAGACGATCCTCGCCGAGATCGGCAAGGGCGACGGCGCGAAATTCGAGTTTGAATGCTATGACGTCGGTCAGGTCGAATTGCTCGCCTTCTATCTGAAGCGAGGTCTTGTCGAGCCGCCGCTTTATGTTCAGTTCGTGCTCGGCGTTCTCGGCGGCGCCGGCGCGAGCGTTGAAAATCTCGTCCATATGAAAGCGACCGCCGACCGCCTTCTCGGCGACGCCTATCAATTTTCCGTTCTCGCCGCCGGCGGCAAGCAGATGGCGATCGCGACGACGGGTGCGATCATGGGCGGCAATGTGCGCGTCGGCCTTGAAGATAATTTGACGATCGCGCCCGGCGTTCTTGCAAAATCGAACGCCGAACAGGTGGCGAAGATGCGCCGCATCCTGACCGACCTCGGCCTCGACGTCGCAACGCCTGACGAGGCGCGCCGGGCGCTCAAGCTGAAAGGGCCGAAAGCCGTTGGCTTCTGACATTGAGATAAGGCCGGCGCGGATCGAGGACGCGGAAGCGATCCGTTCGATGATTGAGGGGCTGGCGCATGAAACGCTGGGAAAGCATCAGAACGTGTTGTCGGCGGACGCCGTGCGCCGTTACGGATTCGGACCCGAGAAATCATTCGATTGTTTCGTCGCCGATCGCAGCGGCGAGGTTGTCGCGGCGATGATCGTGTTCGACGAGTTTTCAACCTGGCGCGGCGAAAAGGGCGTTTACGTCCTCGACATTTACATCGCGCCGGCGGCTCGCGGCGCGGGGTTAGGCAAGCGGCTGATCGCGCGCGCCGCCGAATGGGGCCGCATGCGCGGCGCGCGTTATGTTCGCCTTTCGGTTGATCAGAAAAATATTCACGCCATCAACTTCTACGAAGCGATCGGCTTTAAGGAAAGCGCGCACGACCGCGTCTTTCTGTTATCCGGAGATGCGTTTGACGAAATCGGCGCGTAATAGAGGGTCTGCGATGAAGCCGCGCTGCGTTCTTGTCGCCAGTCTCGCCATGCTTGCGCTTGCAGCGCCATCCGTCGCATCGGAACGCACGCCGGCGCTTGCGCAAGTGAGCGCCCCGCATTCCTATTACTGGCGCGAGATGTATGTCCCGCAATTGACAAGCGGGCCGTCATCGCTCGCCTGGTCGCCGGACGGGAAAGCCCTTTATTTCTCGATGCAGGGCCGCATCTGGCGTCAGAAGCCGGGAACGACGCGCGCTGAGGAAATCACCTCCGCTGCAGGATATGATTACCAACCCGATGTTTCGCCGGACGGAAAGACGATTGTTTTTTCGAGGCGGGAAGGCGATGCGATCAATCTCATCCTGCGCGATCTGAAATCAGGCGAGGAAACGCCGCTGACGACAGGCGATGCGGTCAATATCGACGCGCGCTGGTCGCCTGACGCAACCAAGATCGCCTATGTGACGACGGCGGAAAGCGGCAATTTCCATATCGCGATCGCCGAACGTACGGGCGCCGACTGGACGCATCGGCGCTGGCGGCCGGAAACGAAAAGCTTCAGCGACCGCTATTATTACGCCCAGGTCGATCATGAGTTGAGCCCCGCCTGGTCGCCGGACGGCGATCGTCTCATCTTCGCTTCGAATGAAAACATCCGTCACGGGTCGGGACGGATCGTCAGCCAGGTTTTCGATCTCAGCGCGCCGGCTGAAACCATTCGCGACGAGGAAACAAGCTGGAAGGCGCGTCCCGATATTTCGCCGGACGGAAAGCGCGTCGCCTATGCGTCTTATCTCGGGCGTCAATGGCATCAATTATGGATGACGACGGCGGCGTCCGGCGGCTATCCGATGCCCTTCGCCTATGGCGATTTCGACATCGTCGGCGCGCGTTGGTCGCCGGACGGATCGAAAATCGCCTTCATCTCGAATGAAACGGGCGGTCTCCATATCGAAATTATGGATGTCGTCGGCGGCGCCCGACATACGTTGGAACAACAAGAGCTGAAACGGAACAAAGCTGTCGCGCCGCTCGCCTTGCGCATCGTCAACGAAGACGGCGGTGTCGTGGCGGCGCGTGTTTCGGTGCGCGCGAGCGACGGGCGCGATTACGCGCCGGCGGGCGCGCTCATTCGCACCGACGATTACCGCGATCCGACGCGCGGCGTCGAAACGCATTATTTTCATTCGGACGGCGACGATGTCATCGCGCTGCCGCCGGGCGAGGTCGAGATTCGCGTCTGGCGCGGCCTCGCCTCGACGCCGGTCGTGAAAAAACTGATTGTCCCGCGCGGCGGCGCGACGGCGGAGGTCGCGCTCGACGACCTTCAGAAGGATTTCGCCGGCTGGAAAAGCGGCGACGTTCACACGCACATGAATTACGGCGGCGCCTATCGCGAAACGGTTGAAGGTTTTGCACGACAGGCGGACGCCGAGGCGCTCGATCTCGCCTTCAATCTCATCGTCAACAAGGAACAGCGCATTCCCGATATCGGCGAATTCACGCCGGTTCCTGTCCGACCTGACGGCGCGCGCGCCGTCGTCGTTCAGGCGCAGGAATTTCACACCAGCATCTGGGGGCATTTGGGGCTTCTCGGCCTCAACGATCATGTGTTGATTTCAGACTATGTCGGCTATCCGGAAACCGCTGTCGCCAGTCTTTACCCGGACAATGCGACGGTCGCGCGAATGGCGCGCGCGCAGACCGCGCTTGTCGGTTATGTGCACCCCTACGATCCGCCGGCGCCTGATCCGGCGCAGGCGGGGCGGTTTTCGCACTCCCTGCCGGCCGATGTCGCGCTCGGGCTCGTCGATTATCTTGAAGTCGTCGGCTTTTCCGATCACCGCGTGACGGAAGGCGTCTGGCATCGGCTGCTGAATTGCGGGTTCCGCATCCCGGCGGCGGGCGGCACCGACGCGATGACGAATTATGCGAGCCTGCGCGGGCCGATCGGGCTTGATCGCACCTATGTCGATCTCGGGGAGAATGCGGCAGAGCATCCCGCGGCGCTGATGCGGCGCTGGCTCGACGGCCTTAAAGCCGGAAAAAGTTTTGCCACGAACAGCGCGCTGCTTGATTTTAAAGTCGAAGGCGAAGGGCCGGGCGGCGAGATCAAGCTGAAAAAAGGCGCGCATAAGCTGAAATTTTCAGCGCGCATGACCTCGATCGCGGCGATCAAGGCGCTTGACATCATCGTCAATGGCGAAATCGTCAAGACATTGCCCCTGACGAATGACGGAAAAGGCGCGCGCGCCGAAGGGGAGATTGAGATCGATCAATCGGCGTGGATATCGCTGCGCGCGTCAAGCGATGAAGCCTCGCCGGACGTGTTCGATCTTTATCCTTACGCCGTCACGTCGCCTGTCTATGTGACGGTCGGCGGCAAGCCCGTTCGCTCGCGCGAGGACGCCGCTTATTTCATCGCCTGGATCGACCGGCTGATCGATCACGCGGCGAAGGGCGACTTCAACACCGAGAAGGAACGCGCAACCGTTATCGCGAATTTCCGTAAGGCGCGGAAAGAATTTGAAAAGCGGCGCTAG
>CALAZI010000185.1 GCA_937895955.1 uncultured Alphaproteobacteria bacterium
AAAGGGGTGGTTTTTTGCGCTGGCGCGCCTAAAACGGCCGGCTGAACCAGGAATACCCAGCGGGCCGCTGTGTGATGCCCGCTGCGCAGTGAAGGGGATTTCCGATGGCTGTCGACACGCCGTTGCTCGATCAGGTGAAGATTCCGGCCGACCTCCGGAAGCTCGCCAAGAACCAGCTGCGCCAGTTCGCGGACGAGTTGCGCGCCGAGGTGATCGACGCCGTTTCAACAACGGGCGGGCATCTCGGCTCCGGCCTCGGCGTCGTCGAACTGACGACGGCGATCCATTACGTCTTCAACACGCCCGACGACCGCCTCGTCTGGGACGTCGGCCATCAATGCTATCCGCACAAGGTGATCACCGGCCGGCGCGAGCGCATCAGGACCCTGCGTCAGGGCGGCGGGCTTTCCGGCTTCACCAAGCGCGCCGAGAGCGAATACGACCCGTTCGGCGCGGCGCACGCCGCGACCTCGATTTCCGCCGCTTTGGGTTTCGCCCGCGCGCGCGATCATCTGGGCAAAAAGAACCATTCGATCGCCGTCATCGGCGACGGGTCGATGTCCGCCGGCATGGCCTATGAGGGTCTCAACAACGCCGGCTCGCTCGGCACGAAATTCATCGTCATCCTGAACGACAACGACATGTCGATCGCGCCGCCGGTCGGCGCGATGAGCGCCTATCTCGCCCGCACGTCCTCCGGCAAGGCGTATCAGAAGGTTCGCCAATTCGGAAAACAGTTCCTGCGCCGCCTGCCGCCGGCGCTTTATGAAAAGCTCGCGCGCGCGGAGGAATTCGGCCGCGGCATGGTGACGGGCGGCACGCTGTTTGAAGAGCTCGGCTTTTATTATGTCGGCCCGATCGACGGCCACAATCTCGATCACCTGATCCCCGTCCTTGAAAACGTCCGCGACATGGAAGACGGCCCCGTCCTCGTTCATGTCGTCACCAAAAAGGGCAAGGGCTACGCGCCGGCGGAAGAAGCCGACGACAAGGGCCACGGCGTCGTCAAATTCGACGTCATTTCCGGCAAGCAGCACAAGCCGGCGCCGAACGCGCCCGCCTATCAGAAAGTCTTCGCGCAGGCGCTGATCAAGGAAGCCGAAAAAGACCCGCTGATCGTCGGCGTCACCGCGGCGATGCCGTCAGGCACGTCGCTCGACCTGTTTGAAAAGGCCTTCCCTGATCGCTGCTACGATGTCGGCATCGCCGAGCAGCACGCCGTCACCTTCGCCGCCGGTCTCGCCGCCGACGGCATGAAGCCGTTCTGCGCGATTTACTCAACCTTCCTGCAGCGCGGCTATGACAGCGTCCAACATGACGTCGACCTGCAGAAATTGCCGGTGCGCTTCCCGATGGACCGCGCCGGCCTTGTCGGCGCCGACGGTCCGACGCATGCGGGCTCGTTCGACCTCGCCTATCTCGGCTGCCTGCCGAACATGGTCATCATGGCGTGTTCGGACGAAGCTGAGCTTGTCCATATGACGGCCACGGCCGCCGCCTATGACGAAGGCCCGATCGCCTATCGTTATCCGCGCGGGGAAGGCGTCGGCGTCGACCTGCCGCAGATCGGCAAGGTTCTCGAAATCGGCAAAGGGCGCGTCATTCGCGAAGGGTCGAAAGTCGCGATCCTTGCGCTCGGCACGCGCCTCGGCGAAGCGCTCCTCGCCGCCGACGCGCTCGAAACCCACGGGCTTTCAGCGACCGTCGCCGATGCGCGTTTCGCCAAGCCGCTCGACCATGAGCTGGTTGAACAGCTTGCGCGCCATCATGAAGTGCTTGTGACGGTCGAGGAAGGATCGCGCGGCGGTTTCGGCGCCTGGGTTCTTCATCATTTGTCGGATCAAGGCTTCCTCGACGGCGGCCTCAAGGTGCGCACGATGACGCTGCCCGATCGCTATATCGACCATAATTCGCCGATGAAAATGTATGACGAGGCGCGCCTGAACGCCCCGCATATCGTCGAAACGGTGATGCGCGCGCTCGGCCGCTCGGCGGATGTCATTCAGCTGCGGGGCTGAGGCGCGGGCTTGATCGACGGGGAAGATGAAAAGGACGCCGAAACGTTTCCAAGGTCCAGCGCCTTGGGATGATCATCCCTCCGCCGGGCTTTCGCCCAGCGGGCGAATTCGCGCGTGAGGATTCCCCAAAACCGTTTCTTGAAATTTCGGCGCGGCGCTCCATCTCACGCTTTGACGACGGCGCGGAAACGCGCGGCTCTTTGACAAGTCGGTCTTATTAAAAATGTGAGCGCACGCTCACATTTGCGCTTTCGCCCATCGCGCGAATCGAAAGTCGGCGGCGCGCCGTTTGCGAAATACGGAATATGCGGACAAATCCGCAACGACCCGCATGTGCGCTGGATTCAAGCCTATGCCCGGTGCGGGGATCATCCGCAAAATACGGACAAATCCCGCAACCGCCCCACGAGCGCGTTAAACCGTCTTGGCTCTCGCAAGCTGCAATTCGACGCGCTTCACCTCGCGGATGACGCGGTTCGCCTGCACCTGCTGCCACTGCATCATCTTGACGACCGCCATGGCGAAAAAGAGCCCGAGCGTCAGCACGCCCCAACGGATCAACGGAACCGTTTCCTCAATCGTGAAAAACTGCCGGCCGGCGTATAGCGCGCCGATGAAGAGCGCGATCTGAACAAGAAAATGGATCATGTTCCACGGCGCCATCTTGCCGGTGAACAGCTCGCCCACTTCGCCAAACAGCCCCTTCTCGCCATATTGCGAAAAGATCGCGCGATCTTCCGCATCAAGCGCCTCCTCAATGGCGCGATCAAGCTTGTTCATGGTCTTTCTCCAGTGAAACGCCGAACGATGAGCGCAATTTCTCACGCGCGGCCATAAGGCGGGTCTTCACCGTGCCCGCCGGAACGCCGAGCGCGGCGGCGATTTCCGCAACGCTCAAATCCTCAAGATAGAAAAGCGCGATCGCCGCGCGCTGTTCGCTCGGCAACGCGGCGAGCGCAGCCGCAAGCTTCGGCGTCGCGGCGCCGGCCTCGACCGCATTCATCGTCGTCATCCGCTCGCGCGGCTCTGCGGCGAAAGCCGCGGCGCCGGCGCGCGCGCGCTTTTTCCTGCGAATGAAATCCGCGGCGCGGCGCGTGACGATGCGAAAGGCGAAAGCGGGAAAGGCCGCGCTATCGTCAAGCCGGCGAATCCTGCGCGCAATATCGATCCAGGCCTCCTGCGCGACGTCGCGCGCCGCCTCGCCGTCGCCGATAAGGCGGAAGGCGTGCGCGAGAAGCCGCTTTTCAAAGCGCCGCGCCAGTTCGCCGAGCGCGGCGCGATCGCCGGCGCGCGCCGCCGCGGCGAGATAGTCGTCATAAAGTCGGTCTTCGCGGCGGTTCATGCCTGAAAGGCTCCGGCGGACTTGCGTTCAAGGATAAGGTCGTTCGAAATCCGCAAACGGTTCAGTCGTCGGCGGCGAGCGCGCCCCGTCCCGCGGCTTGTTCATCCGGGTTGAACGACCAGATCGCTTCAAACGGCGCGTCGAAGGCGCGCGCGATGCGGAAGGCGAGTTCCAGCGACGGGGCGTATTTTCCCGCTTCGACCGCGACGATCGTCTGGCGGGTCGCGCCGACGCGCGCGGCGAGGTCGGCCTGGGTGAGGCCGACCTTCAACCGATGCTCGCGCAGCGTGTTGGTGACCCGTCCCTTGCCGATTGTCCTTGTCCTTTGCGCGGGTTTAGGCGGGCGTCTGCACCCGATAGAGCCAGATCGTCGAGAGCCTTTTCACCGCTTCGCCGGCGAAGAGAACGGCGAAGAGGAAAAAGAACAGCGTCGGCAGGTTGGCGAGGTCGATCTTCGGCAAGGCGTGTCCTTCAAGAACGCCCTCCCACAGCGCCTGCCAGATGAGGATGTTGACGGCGATGATGATGAAGATGCGCTCGTTGAGATTGGCGCGCGCCTCAATGGCGCGATCGCGTTCGTCCTTTTCGACCGCCGCCCCGCCGAACAGGACGAGGCTGATGATGATTTCAAGAGCCGCGGAAAGCGCAATCGTGAGGATGTAGATTTCAAAGAGCTCGCGCGCCGGCTGATCGACGATCGTCCAGCCGTCCAGCATCCGCATCTGGAACCACCAGAACACCGCCGCCAGCGCGGCGAAGGACGTCCATGCGTACAGTTCAGCCCGACTCACGATCCCGTTTCCCACTCGATAATGTCAAACTTGTTTTACATTGACGGAACAGCGCCTGAATGTCAAACACTTTTGACACAATTTGCTTAAATCATGGAAATTCAAAGGCTTTTCACCAAAAAATTCCGCCTATGGCCTTGCAATTTTCATCGGGAAGAGGCATTTACAGCCCGAAATCGCCAGTCTTTTTTGGACAAAGGCCGCCCCCGCAGTAGAGTGCGCGACAGGACGGATCATTAACCATCCGTTAACTCGTCCTTGAGGATCGCACGCCGTCAGAGTCGCTGCGCGGGATCCCTGATGGAGAATGTGATGAGCGCCAAGAAGACCGCCGCACGGAAGAACCCTGCGGCGAAACCGGCCGCCAAACAGGCGAGCGCCAAGACGGCCAAGCCCGCCGCGCAAAAGACGCGCGCCGCGAGCGTCGCCAAGAAGGCGGCAATTGCCAAGCCCGCCGCCGCCAAGCGCGCGACAGCGAAAGCCGCCGCTCCGGCCGCAGCCGCCGCGGCGAAGCCCAAGCCGAAGATTTCAACGGCGCCGGCCGCCAAGCCCGCCGCCAAGGCGAAGACGGGAAAGAAGAAAGCGTTCGATCCCGATCGCCGCCGCGAGCTGATCGCCGCGGCCGCCGCGCGCCGTCGCAAGTCCGTCACAGCCAAATCAGCTCCCGCGCCGATCTCGATCATCAAGCCGCGCGAGCAGAGCCCGGTCGAGCGTCACCGTTTCTCGGTCGGCGAGGATGTGCGCGTCGTGTCGACCTCCGGCATGTGGTTCAAGCACGGCATCGAATTCAAGGTGACGGCGGCGCTGCCGCCGCAGGGCGGCAAGCTTCAGTACCGCATCAAGAACGATCAGGAGCCTTTCGAACGGGTCGTCAGCGAATCGCAGCTTGCGGCGGGTTCGCATCAGGCCTGATCGTCGACGACAACTCCATGAAAAGCTTCAGCCCGTCTTTTCCAAGGCGGGCTTTTTTTCTTCGCAATCGACGCAAAAACAAACGGCGGGCCTTTCGGCCCGCCGTCGTAATTTTAAGCCTGTGACAGACGACTAGAAGTCGATCGTCGTGCCGATGAACAGGAAGCGTCCCTGCGCATCGTAGGTTTGCGGATAGGTGTTGCCGTTCGTGAAACCCGACTGCAGCGAGGTGAGCGGCGGGTCTTTGTCGAGGAGGTTGTTCACCCCGACGCGGACGTTCCACTTTTCCGTCAAATTATAGGACGCCGCAAGGTCGATATAGTTGCGGCTGCCGAGCGTATGGTTGCGATTGACGCTCGAATCCGGCGTTGCGACTCCGAACTGATCGACTGACGTGAAGTAACGCCAGGTGACCGATGCGTCGACGCCGAACGGCGTCTCCCATGTCGTCCGGAGCTTGTGACGCCATACGGGCAGCGGCACGCCCGAATAGGTGTCGCAAGTGCCGCCGAATTTGCCGTCGCAGGCGATCGGCGTCGCGCCGTCGACTTCCTCGACCAGATAGTCGATGAGGTAAGTTCCGACGAGGTCGAACGCCAAGCCGCCGGCGCTTCCGAGATCAAGGCTGTAATTGCCGTTGATGTCGATGCCGGAGGTCGCGAACGAACCCGTATTGACGTTCGTGAGGAAGAAGAGGCCGGCGTTCGGGCCGCTATTCGCGAGGAACAGCGAACCGTTGTTCGGCGAGCGCTGGATGAGGGCGCATGAGCCCGCATCGCCGGTCGCCAGACAGGTGTTGATGATGTTCTGCGCGGACGGCGCCGCGATGAAGCCGTCAACGAAGATGTCGAAATAGTCGACCGACAGGAAGAGATTGCCGGGGATGAGATCGCCCGGCGTCAGGACGACGCCGACCGTATAGGTGTCGGAGACTTCCGGCACCAGATTGGCGTTGCCGCCGAACAGCGCGTTGTACTGGTTCGCCGGGTTGTTGGTGATCGACCCGTACTGACCCGCGGTGACGCCGGTGTTTGCGCACTGAGCCGCCGTCGCGGTCGGCGTCGCGCCGGCGCACGGATCGCTGAGCCCGTTGGCGGCGGTTTGAAGCGCCGTCAAACCGATAAACTGCGGACGGAACGATTCGATAACGTTCGGCGCGCGCGCCGCACGCTGCCAACCGCCGCGAACGCGGATTTCAGACGTGATCTGCCAGTCGCCCTGAAGCTTCCAGGTCGAGTAAGCGTTCGACGAGGATACGTCCGACCGGCGATAACCGCCGTTGAACTTCAGGTATTCGGCGAACTCCATGCCTTCAACGAGCGGAATTTCCGCTTCGATGAAATAGTCGGTGTTCTCAACGCTGGCGAGGATCGGGGGCGTCGACCCGCCCTGTCCGACGAGATCGCCGGACTGGAACAGCAAGTCGGGATTGTAGTCGAGCGCATCCTTGCGCCACTCGACGCCACCGGCGATCGCAACGCCGTTTTCCGCCCAGGGCAGCTTCAATCCGTACTGGCCGAGATCGCCTGTAAAAGTCACCTGACCAAGATACTGGAAGACGTCGCCGTCCTGGAACGACGGCACTGACACATACTGCGCCGCCGCCGGCGTGACGCCGCCGATCTGGAACAGGTTCATCGGGATACAGTTCGGATCCGTTCCATCGACGACTGACTGACAGGTCGGCACGCCGCCGACATCGACGACGTTGAGCGCGCGCAGAAGGCGCGTCAGTGACACGTCGTTTTCGTAACGCTGGGCGTTATGCGTATTGCCGTATTGGAAATAGGCGTCATAGGTCCAGCCTTCCGCAATATCGCCGCGCACGCCGGCGACGATACGGAAGCTCGTCAGACGGATGTGATCGTTCCGACCCGCGCCCGTCTCGACAAGGCGCTTGCCGGGATAGAGCGTCGCCGTGCCCGTCGTCACGCCTGACCCCGGAATGACGGCGCCCATCGCGTCGGTCGTGCCGCAGATCGCGTCGAGCTGGCTGAAACCCGCCGCGCCCGCCGTTTGGCTGATGAACGGGTTGTTGCAGTTGATGCTGGTCGGAACGAAGAAGGTGCCCGAGTACGCGATCTGCGCGTCCGAGGTGTAATCGTAGAACATCGCTTGCGTATAGGCTTCAGCGTGCTCGTTGATTTCATAGCGGCCAAAGGCGCCGAGAATGTAACGCTCATCAGGACGTTGATAGAAGTTCGTCGGCGCGAAATTGAAAACATCCGGCGAAAGCGCATTGAAGAAAGCGTCGGTCGGCCGGAAGGTGTTGCCGGGACCGTTCGCGTCCAGCGTCCATGTGCCGTTCGGCGTCGCAAACGTTCCGTTCGGCGTTGTCGGCGAACCCGAACAGCCGAAACCGAAGGGAAGGTTGGGACCGAACGCGCCGCCGCCGAACTGGCAGCGGGAATAATCGCGCGTGTCCTGCGTAATCTGGTCGTTGTTGCGATAACCGGCATAGGCCGTGACGTTGCCGCGGCCGTCTTCCGTGTTCGCGCCGACGATCAGGGTGATTTCCTGACCCTTGCCGTCGAAAACGCCTTTTTCCGGCACGCCGAAACCGCTGCGGTTCAGGATGTCCTGCGAGGTCTGGTCATTGTTGGAATGCTGATACCCGGACAGCTGGCCGTCGATCCGAACGCCTTCGAAATCGTCGATCATGATGAAGTTAACGACGCCGGCGATGGCGTCCGAACCGTACACCGCCGAAGCGCCGCCCGTCAGAACGTCGAC
Organism: uncultured Alphaproteobacteria bacterium; assembly: GCA_937895955.1. Lineage (GTDB taxonomy): Bacteria > Pseudomonadota > Alphaproteobacteria > Caulobacterales > Parvularculaceae > Amphiplicatus. The sequence goes on from CALAZI010000185.1 coordinate 7,797, forward strand.
GCGCTCAACAAGCGCCGCCGGAATCTGGTTAAGGTCCGCCGCCGATGACGGGCCCGATGATGTCACGCCGCCATATTGAAGGCGGCGGCCGTCGACGAGAACGAGCGTGCGCTGCGAACCAAGGCCGCGGAGGTTGACCTGCGCCGTGCCGCTGGCGCCGTTCGAGGTGTTGGCGCCCTGGGCCGCGAAGGCCTGCGGCAGCGTGTTGACGAGATCTTCAACGCGCGTCGTGCCGCGAATGTCGAATTCGACATTGCCGATCGTAGTGACCGGGCTTGTTGAGACGGCGTTGGTTGACGGAATGCGCGATCCGGTGACGACGATTTCGTCGTCAACCGCCTGCGCCAGCGCCATTTGCGGCGCGATCGCCGACGCCAGCGCGAATACCGAGGCGCGTGACAGGAGCCCGCTCTCCCGTCTCTTTGTCGTTTTCTTTTGCATGAAAGCCCCTATCCAGTTGAGGTTTGCCGTTAAGTTTTGCTTGGCGCGCAAACGACCTCGGACCGGATTGGTCCGGCACTCCGCAGCCCTGCGCATGACGGAAGACAGTCGCGCTTGGACGCCCCTCAGTCCCGAATCAGGATCGGGTTGAGGCTGTTGCCTTCCGGCAACATATCGGCTGGTCTGATGATATTGCGCCCCAAGGCTCGCCGGGGCTAAGGTCCAAAAGTGGTCGGAATGTCTTGCACACATTCCGACCAGTCTAACTGGAGGACTATCGACGGGCTCACCATCGACGTCACGCCATACAGACACCGCGTACGGAAAACCCCTCAATGCAAAAATCGGGGTCCTTGCGGGGCGAAATGGCTGAAGTCGAACGGACGGCGTTTGTGCGTCGTTTCGGAAGGGAAGTGAGCGCGTGGCGGATATTGGCGACAGTCGCAAGAACGGCGTAGCGGATCCGAAGGCGGTCGACGGCGCTATCCGTCGGCATGACCGGATGCTGGTTCGCTGGCTCGCCCAGAAATTCGGCGACATTGAGATTGCGCGCGACATCGCGCAGAGCGCCTATCTGCGCGTCTGGCGCTATGCGCAAACGCAGGCGATCGAAAACCCTCAAGCGCTTCTGTTCAAAACGGCCGCCAATCTCGCAGCAAACGAGTTTCGCGCGCGAAAGCGCCTTCAGCTTTTGACCGCACAAGCGGCCAGCGAGACTTCGCCGAGCGCCATCGAGCAGGTCGTAAGCCCGACGCCGTCGCCGGAAGCGGCGGCGATGGCCCGCGAGGAAGTCGCCGCATCGATCGCCGCGATAAACGCCCTGCCCGAGCAGGCGCGACGCGCCTTCATTCTCAGCCGGTTCGAGGAAAAGACCTATCGAGAAATCGCCGCCGAACTCGGCGTGTCGGAAAGCAGCGTTGAGAAATACATCATCACTGCGCTGAAAGCGCTGCGAAAGGCGGCGCGCGAAGCGGAATTCAGCTCAAAGGTGGTGCCGCTGCCGAACCGGCGGGGACGTGCGTAACAAGACAGAAGAACAAACAAAAAAGAAGAAGACGAACATGACGAGATGGCTCACGGAAGCGCCGCAGGACGGCGATAGAGACGACATGGCGGCGTATTGGATGGCGCGACTAATGTCGGGCGAAATGACGACGGAAGAGCGCGGCGAGATGCGAAAATGGTCCGACGCTTCGCCGGAAAACGCCGCCGCGATCGGCGAACTCGAAAACATGCTCGGCGCGCTCGATTCGCACAGCGAGCATTTCCTCGCCGAAGAGTATGAGCGCGAACTGGAGGATAAATCGACCGAAAAAGCGCGTCGGACGCCTCTCTTCCGGAACATCGCGGCGAGCGCGGCGATCGCCGCGGCGGCAAGCGTCATGGCGCTGTTCATTTTGCCGAAGAACGGAGGCGCGCCACAATCCTATCAGACGGCCGTCGGCCAGTTTCAGGAAATCGAACTTGAAGACGGCAGCGAGATTGAACTCAATACGGCTTCTCTCGTGCGCGTCGCCTATGACGGCCGCCGCCGCGCCGTCGGCCTCGAACAGGGCGAAGCGTTTTTCAACGTCGAGAAAGACAAGGCGCGGCCGTTCGTCGTAAAGACGAATTTCGCCGAGATCGCCGTCACCGGCACTTCTTTCAGCGTCGCAAACGCCGCCGATCGCTCAAGCATTCATGTCCTCACCGGCGTCGTCGACGTCAAGCCGTTGCGCGGCCAATCGTCTACGCTCCTCGCTGGCGACATGATCGAAGTGGGCGCAGACGGCGTCATCGGCCGCGTCACGCGCTATGATCCTGCGCTCGCGCTCGCCTGGCGAAGCGGCAAGGCGAGGTTCCGCGAGGCGCCTCTCGGCGAAGCGCTCGTCACGCTCAATCGCTACTTCGACACGCCGATCGTCCTCGCCGACGATCGGCTTTCCTCATTGCCGGTGACCGGCGAGTTCGACATTCGCGACAGCGAAACGGCGGTGAAGGCGCTTTCGCTCGCATTCGGTCTCGAAAGCCGCGCTGACGGCGCGCGCATCGTACTCGACGAAAAGAGCGCTGAATGAAGTTTCGCCGCGGCATAAGTCTGATAGCGGCCGTGTTTGCGGCGGGCGCCGCCGCGCGCGCCGCCGAAGATGACGCCGCAACGCCCGATCAGACGGCTAAGATTGCGCTCCACAACGCCTCAAAGCCCGGCGGCGGCGCGATCTTCCCCATCCAGGTCGTTCTTGATTCCCTGTCGGATTCGCTCGGCCTTTCTTTCATCTTCGACAGCCGGATCCTATCGGACAAGGCGATCAAGCCGGTCGGGCCCGAGAGCGATTCGGAAAAAGCGCTGGCGCGCGCGCTTAGCGCGGTCGATCTTGAGCTTCATCGCGTCGCCGACAAGACTTTCGCCATCACAGAAGCCGCGCCGGGGGTTTTCGTTGCGCCGGATTCGACCCTCGCAACTGTCCCTCCGGACGATCCGATCGACACGATCGTCGTCATGGCGTCGGCGCCGCTCGCCTCCGAGGCGGCCGGCTCAAGACGTCTCTTCAAGATTGATGCGGACGATCTAGCCTATCTCAATGCGACAAACATTGCTGAAGCCATTTACGATTTGCCGCAATCGCTGGCGTCAGTCACGCCGTCGAACACCGCGCTTTACGGATCGGCCGCAGGTCTCAGCCTCGCTGACCTTCGCGGCCTCGAACCTAAGCGCACTATGGCGCTGCTTAATGGAAGACGCGGGACGATCACGTCCGGCGGCAATGGCGATATCGGCGGCTTTGACCTTAACGCCGTCGCCGAACCTTTCATTGAGCGCATCGAGATTTTGAATCTGCCAGGCGGCGCAAGATTCGGATCGGCGGCTGTCGCCGGCGCCGTCAATTTCGTCACCAAGTCGAATCTTGAAGGCGTTGAAACCGGCGTGAAGGCGAGCATGTCGGAATACGGCGATGCTGAGACGCTTTCGCTTTACGCTCTCGCCGGGCGCACATTCGGCGATTTCGGCAATATCACGATCGGCATCGACGTTGCGCGCGTCGAAGGCCTCATCGGCGCCGACCGGCCATTCTCATCGACGCCATATGGTTTTGCGCTGAACGGCGTACGTAGCAGCTCGCCGGATGCAATGTTCCTGCCTGGTTTCGGCGGCAGCTCGACAACCGGCGAAGGCCAGTTCAACGGCGTTTTGCTGGAGAGCGGCGAGATGCGCCCCTTTAGCGGCAATATGGTGTGGATTCCGAAAGCGGATGGAACGATTGAACGCTATGTCGGCGCTGCGGACCAGCTTTTCAACTGGTACGCTTGGCAATCACTCACCTTGCCGAACGAACGGATCCTCGGACTGTTCTCCTTTAACAGAGACGTCAGCGACTACGGGCGTTTCTTCATCGACTTTCAGGGCGGCGTTTCAGCGACGGACGGGCAGCTTGCGCCGCTTCCCTCAACGCGCCTGCGCGGGTCGGATCGCGTCACGGGCGACGCAGCCGTGATCCCGCTCGACAATCCGACGCTGCCGCAATCGATCCGCGATCTTGCAATCGCCGAATTCGGAGCTGCGGCGCGCGCGATTGTTTTCGACCATCGTTTTGTCGAATTAGGGCCGCGCCGCCTGCGCATCGACCGACGGTATAACGACCTTGCGGCGGGGCTGGAGTTTGAAACCGCTGGCGGCGCTGAATTCTCCTTCATTTATAAATTCGGCAGGAACAGCGTCGTTTCAAAGGAACGAGACCGCGTCGATCTCGCCAAGCTGCAGATCGCCCTTAATCCCGCTTTCTGCGCGACGACGCCCGGCTGCATCGGGGTCGATTTCTTCGGCGCGCCGGCGATCACTCCGCAAGCGCTCGACTTCATTCGCGCGCCGGAATTGCGCAATAGGGTGACGACTAGCGAACATGTGATCTCTTTAGCGGCCTCCGCGCCGATCAAGTTCAATGATGACGAGCGCGGCCGCTTTTCAGCCGGCGTTGATTTGCGGCGCTCCGTGCATGAAGCGCTGGACATCACGCCTTCCGGCGTCTCGCCGATCGGAAGGATCGCCAGCGGCGATCAGCGCAATATTGAAAGATCGATAGACGGCTTTGCTGAAATCGAAACGCCGATTTTCCGCTCGCAAGCGTTCCCCGGCGCCGTCGACGCCACGCTTGGCGCGCGCATTTCGCAATCTTCGGCTTCGGGAACCGCAATGAATTTCGAAGGCGGCCTCGACTGGCGGCCGATTGCCGGCGTGACGCTTTTCACCCGACAGCTGGTCGGATCGCGCGCGCCTAACTTGATTGAGCTTTTCGGAGTCGGGCCGACGCTGGAAACATTTTTCTTCGACCCTTGCGCCGACGCGCCTGCGAGCTCAGCCATCGCCGCCAACTGCTTCAGCGCCGGGCCGCTCGGCGTCCCGTCGGGATTTTCTCAGACCGCGATGCTGACGAGCGTCACGACCTATGGAAACCCTGACCTGGAACCGGAACAGGTGCGCAGCCAAGCTTACGGCGTTTCAATCGCGCCGACCGATTTTGCGCCGACCCTTCCCGGACGCTTCCAGCTGACAGCGACATGGCTTGATTACAAGATCAGCGATGCGGTCGCGACAGACGGAAACTCCCTTCTATCCTGTTATGAAAGCCCGAATTTCTCAAGCGCTCATTGCGGCCTCAATCCGCGCACGGGCAAGCCGTTGATCATCCGCGACCCATTAAGCAGTCAGATTGTCGCCTATGACATTTTGCTTGCGAATAGCGACGAATTGCGCTGGCGCGGCCTTGATCTGGAGGCGCGATACACGACGAAACCTGCGTCAATCCCTCTTTTTGATTCAATCTGGCTGAGCGCGCTGCACACATACGTCAACCACGTTGGCATCGGCAGCAATGGCGGAGAGCCGTTGCGGCACGACGGCCTGATTCGTTTCCCCAAGCACCGCACGCTCATTTCTCTCGGCGCGGATATCGGAAGTTGGAGTTTTGTCGCCTACGGAAATCGCCGCGGCCGCGCCCTCACCGCCGAAACGTCGCGCCCCGAGGCGCGCGTTCCTTCAGCCTTCTATCTCGACACGACCATACGGTTCGACCTGTCTGAACTGGCGTATATCCAGGCGAGCGTGCAAAACATCACCGACAAGGAACCGGCGATCACCGCCTTTAACGATGTCGGCAATTTCGCCCCGGAATTCTATGACCCGATCGGCCGCCGCTATTCGATCGCCATCCGGTTGAATTTCTAGGCGACGTGCGGATCAGGATCCCGGCAAATTCTCGCTGAAGAACCGAACGGCGTTTTCGCCCATCACCGCCCGGATTTCGTCAGCGCTCAAGCCGGCGCTGATGAGCGCATCGGTCAATGCGACGGCTTCCGAAGCGTCGAAGGGAACGCTTGTCGCGCCGTCGAAATCGGAGCCGAGCGCGACATGGTCGACGCCGACAAGATCAATCGCATAGACGATCGCGCCGGCGATCGATTGCGGCGTCGGATCGCAAACGGCGCCGCCCCAGAAGCCGACGCCGATTAGGCCGCCGCGCCCCGCCATTTCCTTAATCAGATCGTCCTGCAGATTGCGCGGGCTGTCGCAGTGACCGCGCAGCCCCGTATGCGAAACGATCAGCGGCGCGTCCGTCAACGCCAGCACGTCCCTGACGACAGCCTCCGAGGAATGCGCGACATCGATGATCATGCCTTTTTCAAGCGCCACCGAAACCGCCGCGCGGCCGAATTCCGTCAACCCGGCGCCGGAAACGCCGTGCAATGAGCCGCCGAGCTCATTGTCGAAGAAATGCTGGAGGCCGAGAATGCGGTAGCCTGCATCATAAAGCCTGCCGATATTGGCGAGATCGCCTTCCAGCGGATGCGCGCCCTCAGTCGCCAGAATGACGGCGAGGCTGTCGCTCCCTAACGCCTGCGATAATTCCTCCCGCGTCTCGACAAGCCTGACGTCGCCGCCTGAGCGCGCTTCATAGCGTTTCAGCTTCGCCGCGATGTGAAGCGCGCGCTCGGCGAGGCTCGACCAGGTTTTGATCGGCCAGCGCTGCGCCATCGCGAGCAAGGTGATGTTGTCGCTGTCGCCGGAATTTTCATCATAATTGAGATTCTTCGGCGTCTTCGTCACCGCAGCGAGCACCTGCAGCCGGTAGCCGCCCTCGGCCAGTCGCGGCGCGTCCGTGTGACCGCGCGCGCCGCGCTTCAGAAAATTGCGGTCCCAGAGCAGCGCATCGTCATGGAGATCGGCAAGCCTCAGCGTCGAATGAAGCGACGTCGCCGCATCGCTTACCGGATAGGGATCATGCGGAATGACCTTGTTAAGCGAGGCGTCGACCCGTGCGGGAACGACGAAAAAGAATATCCCTGCCGCGATCGCCGCAACGACCGCAAAAAGAACGCCGACAATTCGAAGCATTCCCCTGTCCTTTAAAAAATAGCGCGCAGGCATAGAAGCCTGCGCGCAAATTGACTTCAAGGGCGGCGTCCGACTCGACCTGTCACTCTGCCGCAAAACAATAAGTGCAGATCTTGTTGCCGTCCGGATCGCGCAGATAGGCGGCGTAGGCGGTCGGCGTGAAGTTTCGCGGTCCGGGCTTTCCTTCGCAGGTCCCGCCGTTTTTAAGACCAGCCTCGTGAAAGGCGTGCACGGCTTTGCGGTTCGGCGCGGCGAAACCGATCGTGCCGCCATTCGCATGCGTCGCCGGCTTTCCATTCGCCGGTTTGGTGACGATGAATTCGGGCGCGTCTTTGCCCCACATATGCGCGTTTTCGCCCATCGGGCCGATGCTCTTAAGGCCAAGCGCGCCGAGCGTCGCGTTGTAAAACTTTTTCGAGCGCGCAAGATCGTTCGTTCCGACAACCATATGAGTGAAGATGGCCATAGATTTTCCTTGTTGAGGACGCCGCAACGTCGTCGACGCGCTTCTTCCAGAGCGGCCGATCAGCGGCGCGCTCAAAATATCGAAACGCTCTTGATCCGGCAATTTCGGTCTGCAGAGGGCGCCGCCGGCGGAAAGCGCTCTCATAAGCGCGCGAGCGACCGGAAGAAGGCGCGCGCGCCCAACGACTTAAGGTCGCAAGCGTCATCCATATCCCTCAGGCGGTCGATCATGGCGACGCCAAACCCTGCCGGAAGGCCGCCTATGGTGTCGGCGAGCGCGTGTTCGCTCGACCAACGGACGCCGTCGAAAAGGCCGGAAGCGGCGCGTCGGCCCGCAAGGCCGATCAGCCAATAACCGCCGTCCGTTGCCGGCCCGAAGACCGCGTCATGGCCGGCGAGCGCGCCGAAGGCCTTGCGAATATGGACGGCGCGCACGCCCGGCGCGTCGGCGCCGATGATGATCGCCGGCCCCCGCGGCGCGCGCGCGAAGACGTCGGCCATGCGCCGGCCGAGATCGCCATTCGACTGGACGAGGCGTTCAAAGCGCGGCGGCCAGAGCGCGCCGTATCCGGCGGCGGCGGCGGGCGGATCGATCGCGATCATCGTCCGCCAGGGACCGTTCGAGGCCGCCGCAACCGTCTGCGCCGTCATCAGCCGAAACAGCATCGCCGCGCGCGCCATGCCGATATCGGCGCCGAGGCGCGTCTTGACGCGGCCGGCGACCGGCGCCTTCGCGAAAATAATGAGCGTTCCCCTCATCGATAGGCGGCGGCGATCGTCTCAGGCGAAACGCCCATGCGGTGCATGAGAACGCAGCGCGCATTCTTGACGACGCGGCGGATATAGCCGTCTTTCCTGTACCGCTCGGCGGAAGTCACGGCGTTCGCGTTCAGAACGGCGAGCCTGTTCCTTCCCTTCAGACGGATAAGACGATCGATGATATCGACATCCTCAAAAATCGGCATGTCGCGATAGCCGCCGATCTCGTCATAAAGCGCGCGCGAAATAAGCAGTCCCTGGTCGCCATAGGGCATGGAAAATATCCTTGTGCGGATCATGGCGGCGGCGGCGACAAGCGCCGGCGCCAATCCCGTCTCGTCGAATTTGAGCGTGAAAACGCCCGCTTTCTCCGCGCCGCGTTCAATTAGTCTTCGCGCCTCTTCTTCCCATCCGGGCGAGAGGATCGTGTCGGCGTGAAGAAACAGGAGCCATCGCCCTTTCGCCGCCGCGGCGCCGCGCGCCAACTGGCCGCCGCGCCCTTTTTCGCCGCGCAGAAAAACGGCACCGGCCGCGTCGGCGAGCGTTTCAACGCCGTCCGTCGACCCGCCATCGGAAATCACGACCTCGCGCACGAGGCCGTTCAACGCCGCCTCGGCGAGCGGCGCGAGCGCCGCCGGCAGCCGCGCGGCGGCGTTGAGCGTCGGAATCACGACTGAAAGGGGCGCTCTTTCTCGCATTCCATGCCGTTATCGCCGCGATCGCCTCAACGGAAGACGCCCGTCTTCACGTTCAGTGGAAAAAATGTTCTTGATTTGTTCTATTTCGGCGCTAGCATCCCCCGATGACGCGCGCCGCCGGCCCCTCGCCCGCCTCTCGCCGCCCGACAGAGGCAGGACCGCCAGCCCCGGCGAAGGGTCGCGGCGCGCGCTCAAACGTTTCAGGCCGGTATGAAAAACTGGCGCGCGAAAGCGTCGACGACGGCTGGGACGCCGAACCCGATCCGGCCCAAAAGACCGAGGTCACGCTCGAAGCGCCGAAAACCATCATCAATTACATTTCAAGCCCGTTTGTCGGCTTCGACCGGTCGATCAATCCCTATCGCGGCTGCGAGCACGGCTGCGTCTATTGTTTCGCGCGGCCGTCGCACGCCTATTACGGCCTTTCCGCCGGCCTTGATTTCGAAACGAAGATTTTCGCCAAGCCCAACGCCGCCGTCCTGCTCGACCGTGAGCTCGCGTCGAAACATTACAAGCCGCGCCACATCGCAATCGGCACCAACACCGATCCCTATCAGCCGGTCGAACGCAAGCATCGCTTGATGCGCGGCCTTCTCTCAACGCTCGCGAAATACAATCACCCGGTTTCGATCCTGACAAAATCGGCGCTGATCGAACGCGACATCGATCTGCTGTCGGCGATGGCGGAAGCGAAAATCGTCAAGACGATGCTGTCGGTGACGACGCTTGATCCGAAGCTTGCCCGCGCGATGGAGCCGCGAGCGTCGACGCCGGCGAAACGCCTTGGCGCGATTAGGGCGCTCAAAACGGCCGGCGTGCCGGTCGGCGTCATGACGGCGCCGATGATCCCGGGCCTTAACGACCACGAGCTTGAAGACCTGCTTGAGGCGGCGCGGGAGGCCGGCGCCGAATGGGCGGGCTATACGATCATCCGCATTCCGCTCGAAATCGCCGGCCTTTTCCGCGAATGGCTTCAGGCCGAGCGGCCCGATCGCGCCGATCGCGTCATGCGTCATATTCGCGACATGAACGGCGGGCGCGATTACGATGTCGAATGGGCGCGCGCAAAATCGCCGCGCAGCGTCGTCGCCAAGCTGATCCGCCAGCGCTTTGAAAAAACCGTGCGCCGGCTCAATTTTCCGACCGATTCGCCGCCGCTTGATCCCGCCTCCTTCCGGCGGCCGGAAGAAACCGTGAGCCAGCTTTCCCTGTTCTGACATCCGGGGCTATTCTTGATCGGCGGGCGGCGGCCGACAGGAAGGCGAAAATGGCGATCATGAACGAGCAGACGAAAACCGAACTTGAAGCGGCGGCGTTTCGCCGGCTTGTCGCGCATTTGCGCGAAAGGACGGACATTCAGAATATCGACCTGATGATTGTCGGCGGCTTCTGCCGCAACTGTCTCGCCGACTGGACGAAAGAGGCGGCCGACGAGCGCGGCGTTGAGATGTCGAAAGACGAAGCGCGCGAGGCGATCTACGGCATGCCCTACGGCGAGTGGAAAAAGGCGCACCACAAGGAGGCGACGGCGGAGCAGCTCGCCGCGTTTGAAAAGGCGCATAAGGCGGCCCATTGATGCGGCGCGCCCGGTTCTGCGCGGCGGCGAATCGCGGCTAATTTGTTTCTCCGAAGAAACGGTTTTCCCCAATGACTGTCTCGCCGACATTCGAGATCGAGGATGAGTTTTCAGGGCCCGTCGCCGGCGTTGACGAGGCCGGACGCGGCCCCTGGGCGGGCCCCGTCGTCGCCGCCGCCGTCATTCTCGACCGGAAGGCGACGCCGGACGGTTTGCGCGATTCGAAAACGCTGACGGAAAAGCGGCGGCGCGAACTCGCTGCGGCGCTCTGGAAATCCGCGCGCATCGGCGTCGGCGTCGCCAGCGTTGATGAAATCGATTCGATGAACATCCTGCGCGCGTCCCTGCTCGCGATGGAGCGCGCCGTCGCCAATCTTCCGCTCGCGCCGGCGATCGCTCTCATCGACGGGCACATCAAGCCGAAGGTCGCCTGCCGCGCCTATACGGTGATCAAGGGCGACGCCAAATCGATGTCGATCGCGGCCGCATCGATCATCGCCAAGACGACGCGCGATCGAATGATGCTCGAACTTGCGCGCGATTATCCGAATTACTGCTGGCAATCGAACAAAGGTTACGCGGCGCCGGCGCATCGCGATGCGCTCGACAAATTCGGCGTCACCCCACATCACCGGCGTTCATTCTCGCCGATCCACAAGATGTTGTATGAAAATGCGTCGAAGAGTTTGCTGTCAACCAATCGGTAACCTTGGTTAAGACATTGAATCCAAACATTTTCTTGACGGCGAGTCCGCGCTGACTCATTCTCCGCGTCCTTGAACGGGAGGCGGAATGATGACGCGCGCGAAAACGGCGACAAAAAAAACTGCGGCGCTGAAATCAACGCCCGTCAAGTCGGTCTCCGCGCCGCTCAGAGCAGCCGATGATTGCCTCGACAAGATTCTCGCCGGCGATTCGATCGAAGTCCTTCGTTCCTTGCCTGACAATTGCGCCGATCTCGTCTTCGCCGACCCGCCCTATAATCTTCAGCTCGGCGGCGATCTGACGCGCCCCGACAACAGCCGGGTCGACGGCGTCGACGACGACTGGGACAAGTTCGGCTCGTTTGAGGATTACGACGCCTTCACGCGCGCCTGGCTTGAAGAAGCCAAGCGCATCTTGAAGCCCGACGGCGCAATCTGGGTCATCGGCTCCTATCATAATATTTTTCGCGTCGGCGCCGCGCTGCAGGATCTCGGCTATTGGCTGCTCAACGACGTCATCTGGGTGAAGACGAATCCGATGCCGAATTTCCGCGGCACGCGCTTTGCCAATGCGCATGAGACGCTCATCTGGGCGTCGAAATCGAAAGAGTCCCGCCCGACCTTTAATTATTCGGCGCTGAAATCGGCCAATGACGATCTTCAAATGCGCTCGGACTGGCTGATGCCGATCTGCACCGGCAATGAACGCCTGAAAGGCGCGTCAGGCGTAAAAGTCCATCCGACGCAAAAGCCCGAAGCGCTGCTCTATCGCATCCTTCTTGCGACGACCAATCCGGGCGACATCGTGGTCGATCCGTTTTTCGGCTCCGGCACGACCGGTGCAGTCGCCAAGATGCTCGGCCGGCGCTTCATCGGCGTCGACCGCGACAAGGATTACATTGCGGCGGCGGCGAAACGCATCGCCGCGGTAAAAACGACCGACGCCGACGCGCTCGCCGTGACTCCGTCAAAGCGTTCGGCGCCGCGCGTGCCTTTCGGATCGATCGTCGAGAAGGGCCTTATCAAACCCGGCGCGCCGCTTTACGCGCCGCAAAAAAAGCATGTCGCGCAGGTGCGCGCCGACGGCTCAATCGCGGTCAAAGGCCCTGACGGCGCGGTTGAAGGCTCGATCCACAAGATCGGCGCGCATGTCCAGAAAGCCGAAGCCTGCAACGGCTGGACCTATTGGCATTACGAGACGAAGACCGGCCTCAAACCGATCGACTTCCTGCGCGAGAAGATGCGCAAGACCGCCAAGGGCTAGAACGCTTTCAGCGACGACGCTTCTTGACAGGCCGGCGCGCTTTCCTGCGATATCCCGCCGGAGGAGCGGCTTATGGTCATTTTGTTGGCGCTTGCGCTTGCCGCGAACGCCGCGCCGGATCTTGCAGACGTCAGGACGCATGCGCCGGACATCATCATCGACATGCGCTATGCGAGCGAGAACAATTTCGTCGGCGCAAGGATAGACGGTTACAAGAACGCGGTCTGTCTTTTGACCCCGCAAGCGGCGGCGGCGCTGACGGCGGTTCAGGCCGATCTTTCGTCGATGGGGCTGACGCTGAAGGTGCACGACTGCTATCGCCCGCAACGCGCTGTCGATCATTTCGCGCGATGGGCCAAAAACGACGATCAGTCGACTAAGGAGGAGTATTATCCCGGCGTCGAAAAATCGGAACTGTTCGCGCTGGGCTATATCGCGGAAAAATCAGGCCATTCCCGCGGATCGACGGTCGACCTCACGATCGAAGGCCTCGACATGGGATCGCCTTACGATTTCTTTGATCCGTTGTCGCATACCGCGAGCAAGGCCGTTCCAGCGCCGGCGCGCGCCAACAGGCTTCTTCTGAAGCTCGCAATGGAAAAGCGCGGCTTTCAAAATTACGAGAAGGAATGGTGGCACTATACGCTCGCAGATGAACCGTATAAAGATCAGTATTTCGATCGGCCGGTCAAATAAGGGCGGGATATGCGGCAATCGGCGTTCGACTTCGTCGGCAATCTCGACACGCTTCTCGCTGTCGTCGTCGGCGCGCTGCTGGCGACGATCGGCGGCCTCATCGGCGAACATTATGAAGATCGGATAGAGCGCCGCCGGCGCCAGCGCGACGCGGCGCGTTTTTTCGGCGAAATTCTCGGCTCCATCGACGCGCTTGTCGACAGGGCGCTGCATTCGCAGAAATTCGGCGATCCGTGGGGTCCGGTGACGATGCGGCTGTTCCGGACCGCGATGCGCGAGGCGGAAGTTTACGACCGCAATCGCGAACGGCTGTTCGACATACAGGATGTCGAATTACGCTCGAAGATTCATGCGCACGTCATCAGCGAAATCTTTCCGCTTGAAGCGATCATTGAAGGAACCGAGCAAGTCGCCTCGATCACCGAGGCGCTTGACGACCGCGGGTCGCTTTCCGCCGAGCGACGCGAGAAACTTGAGGAGCGGCTGGGCGTCTGGCTGAATTCGCGCCGCACTGCGATCGAATTCATCCTCGACGAGCGCAAAAAAACGCCGGAACTTTGCGCGCATCTCGAAAAGCTCGCCTGCATCAAGTTTCCCGCAATCGTCCGCCCCTGATCGCCGTCTTCCGACAATAGTTCCGCTCCATGCGGGGTCAGGCCGGCAGAACATAGCCTTTGAACCGCTTGCGCAATTCCGTCTTGAGAACCTTTCCTGTCGCGCCGAGCGGCAGTTCCGAAACGAATTCGACCGCATCGGGCCAGGCGATCTTGTCGAGTTTTCCCTTCAGGAACTCCTTGATCTCATCCGGGCTCGGATCTTTTCCTTCACGCTTGACGACGATCAGCAGCGGCCGCTCCTGCCAGCGCGGGTGGGCGACGCCGATGACGGCGGCGTTGGCGACGCAAGGATGCAAAAGCGCGGCGTTTTCAATGTCGATTGACGACACCCATTCGCCGCCCGTCTTGATCACGTCTTTCGCCCGATCGGTGATCTGCATGAACCCGTCTGCGTCGATGACGGCGACATCGCCCGTGTCGAACCAGCCGTCCGCCGTCAGGGCCGTTTCTTTCTGCTTGTAATAATCGCTGACGATCGAGGGGCCGCGCACCTGAAGGCGGCCGTCCGAAACGCCGTCGCGCGGCAATACTGTCCCGTCTTCTGAAACGATGCGCATATTGACGAAGGGGAGCGAGCGGCCGGCTTTCACCTGGTATTTGATGCGCTCATCCTGCGGCAGCGCCATGATCCGTTCCGGCAACACGTTGACGGTGCCGATCGGGCTCATTTCAGTCATGCCCCAGCCTTGCTGCAATTCTATGCCGTGTTTTTCAAAACCGCGAATGAGCGCTTCGGAAAGCGCCGACCCGCCGCAAAGCCCCTTGCGCAAGTGCGGCAATTCCTTGCCGGTCTTTTCCATATATTGAAGGAGGCCGAGCCAGACGGTCGGAACGCCGAGCGAGTAATTGACCTTTTCCGCGGCGAGCAGCTCGTAGAGGCTTTCGCCGTCGAGCTTCGGTCCCGGAAAGACCTGTTTCGCGCCGATCATCAGCGCCGAATAGGGCGTGTTCCAGGCGTTGACGTGGAACATCGGCACGACGGGCAGCAAGACGTCGCCCTCCTTGCAGCCGAGCGCGGTCGGCAGGCAGCTTGCGAATGTCTGGATGACGCAGGAGCGATGCGAGTAGACGACACCCTTAGGATCGCCGGTCGTCCCTGACGTGTAGCACATGGCGACGGCGGCATTTTCATCGAATTCCGGCCAGTCGAAGGAATCCGGTTCGCCGGCGATCAGGCTCTCATAAGAATCATCGCCCGTTCCCGCTTCGCGCGCATGGTCATCGTCGGTCAGCAGGACGAATTTCCTCACCGTTTTCAGCTTGCCGCGCAGCGCGGAGACGAGCGGCGCGAAGGTCGTATCGTAAAAAAGATAATCGTCCTCAGCGTGATTGATGACGAAAGCGGCGTTGTCGGGCCCGAGCCGCGGATTGACCGTATGCAGCACGGCGCCGATCCCGCCGACCGCGTAATACATTTCAAACTGGCGATAGGTGTTCCAGCCGATCACGCCCACCCGGTCGCCATATTTGACGCCGAGGCGTTTCAGGGCGTTGGCGAGACGGCATATTCGCTTGTTTGACTCGGCGATCGTGTAACGGTGGATCGGTCCTTCGACGGTGCGCGTCACGATTTCCGTATTGCGGAAATTGGCGACAGCATGCGTCAGGATCTCCGTCGTCAATAGCGGACGACCCATCATCAGGCCCTTCATAGCGTCTCCCTTGTACCGGTTCGTCTTGTGGTTTTTGCAAAACTATCGGGTTTTCTCCGCCCGCGGTCAAACTTGCCGCACACGCCCATCTTGAACGCCGGCCGGCCGGCTTTATGGTCGCGCCATGACAACTTCGCCGCCCCGAAAAACCGCGCTTGACGGCGTTCGCGTTCTTGACCTTTCCCGGGTTCTCGCAGGGCCGTGGGCGAGCCAGCTGCTCGGCGATCTCGGCGCGGAGGTGATCAAGATCGAACGCCCCGGTTCGGGCGACGACACGCGCGGCTGGGGCCCGCCCTTTTTGCACGACGCAAACGGCGAAGCGACGGATGCGGCCTATTTCCTGGCGGCGAACCGCAACAAGAAATCGGTCGCCGTCGATATCGCCGACCCTGACGGCGCGGCGCTGGTGCGCAAGATCGCCGCGGCGAGCCATATCGTCGTTGAGAATTTCAAGGTCGGCGGCCTTAAAAAATACGGCCTCGATTATGCAAGCCTGTGCGAAGTCAATCCGGCGCTCGTTTATTGCTCAATCACCGGTTTCGGCCAGGACGGCCCCTACGCGCCGCGCGCCGGATACGACTACATGATCCAGGCGATGGGCGGCCTGATGTCGATCACCGGCCAGCCGGACGGCGCGCCGGGCGCTGAGCCGATGAAGGTCGGCGTCGCCGTCGCCGATCTCTTTTCCGGCATGTACGCCGCAACCTCTATCCTCGGCGCGCTTCGCCACGCCGAACGCACCGGCGAGGGCCAGCATGTCGACGTCGCGCTGCTCGACTGCCAGATCGCCATGCTCGCCAATCAGGCGACGAATTTTCTTGTTTCGGGAAAAGCGCCCGGCCGGCTCGGCAACGCGCACCCGAACATCGCGCCCTATCAGGTCTTCAAGACGCAAGACGGCCATATCGTCATCGCGGTGGGCAATGACGGGCAGTTCGCCGCCTTCGCCAAAACGATCGGCGCAGCTGATCTCGCCGACGATGATCGCTATAAAACCAATCGCAGCCGCGTCGCCAATCGCGAGAGCCTGACCGCCGCAATCGCCCCGGTCATGCGCGAAAAGACGACAGCCGCATGGCTGGCCGCGATGGAGGCGGCGACCGTGCCGGCTGGGCCCATCAATTCGATTGACGCCGTGTTCGCCGATCCGCATGTCGCCGCGCGGGCGATGACCGCGCCGATCGAACGCGGCGACGCCGGCGCGGCGCGCATGGTGCCGCATCCGGTCAAATATTCGAAAACGCCGGCGCGCGCGGATCTTCCGCCGCCGTCAATCGGATCGCATACGGACGACATCCTTGCCGAATTCGCCGACGCAAAAGAAATCGCCGCGCTGAGAAAGCGCGGCGTCGTCGGCTGATCTTTAAGGCGATCTCAGGCGGATTTGGTTTCGCGCGCCTCTTGCGCCGCGACAGGGTCGATGACGCCGATCTCCGCGAATTTCGCCGCGATGATTTTCTTATCGAACGGCTTCAGCACGTAATGGCCGGCGCCGGCGGCTTTCGCGAGCGTGAATTGCTGGGGATCGTTTTCGGTCGCGCAAAGAACGATCGTCGGGCGCTCCTCCTTCGGGAATTCGGTAAGGCCGCGCAGAAAATCAAGCGCGCCGAACGAGGGCAAGTCCCAATCGAGCAAGACGACGTCCGGCTTCGCGGCGCGGCACTGTTCCAGCGCGGCAGCCGGCGATTCCGACTCTTTCGCCTCAATCTTGAGGTCCGTCAGAATGCGCAGGGCGATCTCGCGGATAAGGCTTGAATCTTCAACGATCAGACAGGTTTTCATGGGCGCCGCGGTCCTTTGCGTCTGCCCCTGACCGGGGCGACCGCACTTTCCGACTTTTCGGTTAGCCTGCCGTTAACGCAGCCGGCCCGGATTGCGCCGCCGCGGCGGAAAAACGCGCCGAAATCCGGGCTGAGCCCTCTTGATGCGTCAATTCCACGCCCCCTCCGGCGGTCCTGGCGGCGAGCGCCGAAAGATAATGAGGGGTAAATTTCGGCTTCAATTCCGTCGCATCGCCCTCAAGGGCGCGGATCATGTCCTCTTGAATGATGACGCGCTGGCCGGTGACGCGGATTTCATAGCCGCCGCGCGCGCCTTCGACGACGACATCGCCGCCGCGCGGGGCGCACTCGCCGGCGGCGAGGGCGAGAACGAGCAGCGCCTTGACTTCGTCCTTGGGCGCCTGTCCAGGCGCAATCCGCCAGTCGAGCTTCGCCTTCTGCCAGGCGAACACTCCTTCAAGCACGTGGCGCGCCTCTTCAAAGGGAAGTTCGACCCCGAGCCCGCCGGACGCGCCATAGGCGAGGCGGGCGTATTTCAACAGCGCAACCGACTTTTCAGCGCTCGATTTGATGAGATCGACCGCAGCTTCCTTCATCGATGCGTCCATCGACGGATCGTGGAGGACTTCAAGACCTGAAGCGAGCGCGCCCACGGGATTCACGAGGTCGTGGCAGATACGCGAAGAAATGAGCGCGGAAAGGCTGACGGCGTCGAGATCGGACGGCGGAACAGACGACATGAAAACGGGACCCTCTTTATCGAAGGGTCCCGTTATGGATGATTCGGCCGGGTCTGTCGGTTTCCCGCCCTTCAAAAGTCAGGGCTGTTTCGCCCAGCTGCCGTCGGGCAACTGGACGCATTCGCCGGAATCAGCGCCTTCGACGAGTTTCTTGCCGAACAGCGCCGCCGTATCCTCGATCGTAGCGCCGTTCTTGGAAGCCACGCCCGCATAGGTCGATTTGCGCTGCTGGTTGGTTGCGCGCAGTTCGCGGCGAATGCTCTCGCTGGCGGTTGCGCCGTCGACAACGCCGAGATAGCCGTCGGACTGTTCGCCGACAATGCAATCGGCTTTCGCCGCTTCGATGGCGGCGGAGGCCGCGCCGGCGCCGGTTGCAAGAGTCGACGCGACAAGCGTTGCAATCGATGCGGCGATCAAATTCTTTTTCATGGACGCGGTTCCTTCTGGAGAGCCCTAGAAAATATCCGGGTTGTTGGCGATCAGATCTTCAACCTCTTTCTCCATCTTGATCAGCACTTCCTGCTTGATGTTGACGTTGAGATTGATCTCGATCGGCTTATCCGGCGCCTGAACCTTAACCGTGGCGCACGCCGCCGCGGTGACAAACAGCACAGCCGCCTGCGCAAAACCGGCGCCGCGCCGCAAATCGATCCTGGCTCCAAGCATCATCGCCCTCGCTTTCAGAGAATCAGCTTCCACGCAAGCTATCATAGGCCGGGGGCGTGTCGAAATAGGGGCGACGGCTTGACCGTTCGGCCACAAAATCTCCTCAATTTTCAATCGTCTCTCCTTCCTCTTCCGTCCGGCGCGCGCGGTTCGTTTGCAGCTTGACATCCGTTGACAGGATCGCCTGCTCGATCAGGCTCAATAGCGGCGCGTTGATGGTTATCCTGTATTTGACCGGACTGTCGACGCGCTGCGTTTTGTCGCCTGTCCTGACCGGAATATTGCTGCGGCCTTCAAAGAGAATGTTGAAATCAATCGCGCCGTCGAGCGGACCGTCGATGATCGACGACAGTTTCTCAAATCTCAGCTCACGGAGAATTTCGAAAGCGAGCGCGCTTTGCTCGTTTGATTGCGACGCCGCGTCCGTCGCCTTGCCCCGATAGCGGATGACCCCGGGGCCCTTGGACGATACGATCCCCTTGTTGATGCGCGCCTTGCCGCCTTCGATGCTGAGCGGCAGCACGCCCTCGATTGCGCCTTCGCCGGACAGGCCTTCCACCTTGATGTAGTCAAGAAGGCCGGCGAGACTGACATCATCGATTTGCAGCGTCGTTTCGGATCGCCCCTCGACGACGATCTTCGATTCATAGGCGCCGATGGTTCCGCCGAACCAGGGGAATTCAGCCTCGATAATTTCGATCGTGTTGTCGCCCGGCGCGCGGAAGCGCATGGCGCCGTTTTCAAGCTTCAGCGCGTCAAGATCGATCTTGGCGATCGAAAGCGTCTGTTCGCCGTCGGTCGTCGGCGGCGACATCGAGGAAAAGGCGAGCTTGCCCGAAACGCCTTCCGTCCGCGTGACGGCGACGCCGGGTCCCTGAAAGGAAACATTGTCGAGATCGACCGTCGCGGATGCGCCGACAAAATTCGGCCGCCAGGAAAAATTCGCCCGGCCCTCCGCCGCGCCGGTCGCGCCTGACACGACGCCTTTCAGCGCGGGGATGAGGCGATCCGGCTGCAGGACGCGCCCGAACGTCAGAAGGCCGGAATCGAAGACCGCCTCACCGTCCCCGCTCGTCATCCGGTGCGCGCCCTCTCCTTTTCCAAGCGGCGCGCCGGCAGGGGTTGCGGCGTCAAAGTCGAATTTGATCACATTGTCGGCGAGCCGCGCGCGGCCTGACACGGCGACCGGCGCGACCATTTCGAGCTTTACGTTTTGCGTAACGCGCATCGTCGACAGGAGCGCGTCCGCGGTCAGTCTGTCGCCGACAAGATCGGTCGAAAAATCGCCTCTCGCATCGGAAAGGACGAGCCCCTTGTTGAGAATGGCGCGCCCGCCCGAAAGCGCGCCCTTGATGCGCGTCGATTGCAAGGCGGGCGTGTAGGCGAGCGTGAAATCAAGGTCCGGCGGCGCGCCGTCGAAGACCGTTCGGCCGAGACGGAAATAAGCCGTCTTCGCTTCGAGCGCGCCGACGATTTCCGTCAGCGCGTCATCGCCCCATTTGATCGAGACGAGCGGCGTCGAAGCCGGACAGAGCGCCGCCGCGCCGATGCGCGTTTCCATGTCCAGCCCCTCCATGCGGATCGACGCGCGATCGATCGTCACGCAAGCGCCGTCTAGAGGCGACGCGCCAAGCGTTTCGTCGGCGAAGGCGACTGAAAGGGTGAACGCGCCGGCGGCCGGGGCATCATTGATCCGCAGGCGTCCGATGCGCGCGCCGGCAAGGCGCGTCGCCGCATCGACGACGCCGTCAAATCGCCCGTCCTGAAATCCGCCGCTGAATGTTCCCGCCAGACCGTCAAGCGTGACGCCAGCGAGATCGAAGGCGGCGAGATCCGCCGTCCCGTCGACGCGCCACAGTCCGGCCGCGCCGGACGCCGCGGCGAAGGCGCCCCGCCCGCGCGCGGCGCGCATATCGAATTCGGCGACGACGGACAGCCGCCGCTCATCATTGCGGCGGTCGTATAGCGGCGCGGCGTCAGCCTTGATCCGCAAGCGATCGCCGCGATCGGTTGCGACATCGAGCGTGTCGCCGACGATCGACACGGCGAATCCGCCGTCTGAAAAGTCGACGCGCAATCCGCCAGCGACATCGATGCGCGCGACGCCGCCGGCCCCTGCGGCGACCGGCGCCAAACGCGGCGCAGTCGCCGTTTCAATCGTCGAGGAGCGAAGCGTCAGTTCAACGCCGCCCTCAAGATTGCGCGCGCCATCGCCGAAAAAAATGCGCCATGATTGAAGGCGGCCCGAAATATTCGCTGCGACGCCGCTTGCCGCGCCGAATGACGTCGCAATATCGCCGCCGACGGCGCCGTTAAGGTCGACGGCGCCGTCGCGCGCCAGATCGATCTTCATGTCGCCTTGTGCGCGTTCGAGCGAAAGCTGTTCGAAACCCGCCTTCGCCGCATCGAACCGAAGATTGAAAGCGCCGCCGTCGACAAGGTCGACAACGCCGGCGAGGTCGATTGCGGCCGCGCCTTCCGGCGTTGCGACCGTCAGATCGAGACCGGCAAGCTCAAGCCGCGAAAACGGCGGGGGACCCGATTTCGCATCAGGCTTGCGCCTCCAGCCGGCGATCGAAACCGCGCCGTTTTCATCGACATCGACAGTCGCCCGACCGCCGCCGACGGCGACGGTTTTGAACTTTCCGCGAAAAATCAGCGCGGGAAAATCATAGTTGAAAACGATGTCGCCGAGCGCGAGATCCGGCGCGGACGGATTGCGGCCGGCGTTCATCGCATCGAGCGTCAAGCGTGAAAAGTTAACGTCGGCCACGGACGCATCGGGATTTTCGAGCCCCTGCCGCGCCATGACCCGTTCGACGGCCGCTTCCGCGATCGGTTCGCGCAGCACGTACAATGCTGCGCCGGTCAAAACGAGGACGACCGCGACGCCGACGACCAAGCGGGCGACAACCCCCATCAGACAGCTCCTGCGCGCAACGCCGCCACCCCTCCGCGCGGCGCAATCGGTAGGAAGAGAGGCCGCCGCGCGCCTTACGGAAACCCTGACAGAATGGCGAAAATTGACCGGAAAAGCGAGGCCGGGATTTAAAACGCGGCGCCCATGATCGGATTTCGCCGAAAACATTGACTAATGCGCCAGCGCAAATGAGAGATACGCGGCCGAGAATGCGTCAAACAGACAACAGTCAAAGAATTGGCGGCCGCCTGCCGGAGGGCGCGGAACGGCGCGCGCCGCTCGCCGCCGCGGCCGCGCTTGGCGTTCTCGCCGGCGGCGCGGCGTTCCTCGCCTATGCGATGAGCCGGCCGACCGATGCGAGGCTCGCCGAAAAGCCCGCGCCGCAAATCGTCAGAATAATCGCGGCGGAAGACATAGGGGCGTCCGGCTCAAACGTTGAAGCGCGCCCGGCGCACGCCCCGCCCGCAACGGCTGATGCGGAAGCCGCTCCCGATACGGTTGCGATTGATGTCGTTCTGAATGACGCGGCGGCGGAAGCCGATTCATCCCTCAACAATCCGCCGCGCCTGAAACCGGGCGCCGCGCCGTCGTCCGCACGCACGGCGGCGGCGTCGCCGAGCGTGCTGGCGCTTGCAGCGCCCTTCGCCGCCGCGATCGAAGACCGGCCGCCGCCCTTCTTTTTCGAAGCCGACCTTTCTCCTGAAACAATCGGCGGCAATCGCTCGAACGCGGATGGCGACCTTGCGGAAACCCCGCGCGAAATTACGCTGTCGCTCGCCAAGGGCGAAGCGTTCGTCGATGCGCTGACGCGCGCCGGCGTTCGCGCCGAAGACAGAAACGCCGCAGCCTACGCTCTCGGCCAGCATTACAATATGCGGCGGCTTCGCCCGTCGCAGGAATTCAAACTGACGCTGGCCGAACCGAATCGCACGGTCTTTCAGGAAATCTCCGCGCCCGGCGCTTTTCCCGCCTATCTCCTCGCGCTTGATTTCCGGGTCGACGCTGAAAACCGCATTCTTCTGAAGCGCAATCCGGACGGCCTTTTTGATGCGGAAGAAACCGCGACGCCGCTGACGACGCGCATTGCGGCGATCGAAGGGCGGATCGACGGCAGCCTTTATTTGTCGGCCAAACGTCAAGGCGCGCCGGATGAGGTCATCGCCGGTCTTGCGCAGATGTTCGCCTATGACGTCGACTTCCAGCGCGAGATCTTCGGCGGCGACGAATTCGAGGCGATTTTCGAGGTTCGATACGACGATGCCGGCCGCATGGTCGGCGGCGGCGAAATCATTTTCGGCCGGTTGAAATGGCGCGGCCGTCAGAGGGAAAAAGGCTATTACCGTTTCGAAGCCGCGGGCGCCGGCAATCCGGATTATTTCGATGAAAAAGGCGAGAGCGCCCGGCGCCTGCTGATGAAAACGCCGGTCGACGGCGCGCGGCTTTCATCCGGTTTCGGCACGCGCAAACATCCGATCCTTGGTTACCAAAAGGCGCATAAGGGCGTCGATTTCGCGGCGCCCCGCGGCACGCCGATCATGGCGGCCGGCGACGGCGTCGTCGAACGCGCCGGCCCCTACGGATCGTTCGGCAACTACATCCGCATTCGTCACGCGCAAGGCTATAAAACCGCCTACGCGCATCTGAATTCAATCAAGCGCGGCGTCAGGACGGGCGTGCGCGTTCGACAGGGCGAGATTATCGGCTATGTCGGCACGACGGGGCGCTCAACCGGGCCGCATCTTCATTACGAAGTTCATTTGCGCGACAAGCCCGTCAATCCGCAAAAGCTCAACATCGCGACGGGTTACGAATTGCGCGGCGCGGAACTCGCCGAGTTCAAGACGCGGCGCGATGAAATCGACGCGATGCGCAGCCATGCTGACGCCGAACAGGCGACGCTGGCGTCCGACAAGAAGACCAGCGGCGCGCTTTAGGCTGAGCGGCCGGCCACGTCGATCGGCTCCATCAGATAGCCAAGACAGTCAAGCCGCGCATTATCCCGATCGACGGAGAGCATCGCCGGAGTCGCGGGCTCTTTCAGGCGGATTTCGTCGGCGTCACGCCGGAAAAAATTATCGGTGACGTCCGCGCCGCTCTCGTCAATCACGCGCAAGGGCGAAACCGGCGTTGAAACGCGCGCCCAGACGCGATCAACGTCAACGATTGTGAAATTCCAGTCTTCCAGACCGGGCGCAATCATCGCGTCAGCGGACGCGCCGTCGAAACTGAAGCTCGCGCCGCCGTCAAGCACGACGCGGCCGAGCGTGTGATAGAGCGACAGGCGCGGGGCGTGCGCGAAATCGCCGTGAAACGACGCCGCCGCCATCGCCTGTTCGACGAGACCGAGCGCCCGGCCAAAACCCTCGCGATCTCCGGATTTGCCGCATTCAACGGCAACCGACGGCGCAAAACCCGAACAGGCGATTGAAAGCGCGGACGGCGGGTTGGTGTAATAGACGGCGATGTCGGAAAACATCGACGCAAGATGAAGATGCGCCGGCTCAAGCCGGTTGACGCAGCTATAGAGCGGGTTGCGTCCGGTGTTGTTGTGAATGTCGATGATCGCGAACGGGCGGGCGTCGCGAATGATCCGAAGCGCCTCGTCGGCGAGACGGTGTTCCGGACGATCGCCGCCGGACCAGATGCGGTTATAGTCGAGCTGACCGGCGATATAGCGTTTTTTTGCGGCGGCGGCTGGGATGTTGCCGACAAAGAGCAGGATCGGCTTTTCGAGCGATCCCGTACGCGCGCGGCTGATCAATTCGCGCGCAACGTCCCAGCTTGTCGTTTCATTGCCGTGAAGGAGCGCTGATATGAAAAGCGGCCGCTCGCCGCCGCCATTGAGGCGAATGAGCGACGGTCCGTCGAGAAGGCCGCCGATTTCATGCGCATCGCGCGTTTCCAGACCGGCGGGCGCTTCGTCAAACACGGAAAGACGCATTCGTCACACTGCCCATTCGTGAACCGGCGCGCCCGATTCCTGCAATTCGGCGTAGCGCATCGTCAGCGCCTGATAATCGCGGCCATGCGTGTTGACGAAACTGCGTTGCCATTCGGCGCCGGTGCGCCCGGTCATGAACCGCGGCCGCAAGACGCCTTCAACATTCTCGGCGATTTCGTCATCGCCTAGCCCCGCGTCTTTAAGGCCCCTGACCGCTTCCGGCAACAAGCGATCGAGAAGGAGGCTTTGCGCGTCATGCGTCTTTCCGTCAATCCAGAGGAAACGCGCGTTCAACCCCTCGCGCGCGGCGGCGTAGAAATTGGCGCGCGCTTTTTCAAAATCGATCAGCGCTTCCGGCGGCGTTTCAGCGCGCGCATAATGAAGCGCAAGGCCGAGATAGAGCGCCATGTTGGCGACCATGTCGGCGATCGTAGGCCCGGCCGCCGTCGCGCGATGCTCGATGCGCAAATGCGGCGTTCCGTCATCGTTAAAACCGATGATCGGCCGGTTCCAGCGCCAGATCGTTCCGTTTTGCAGCTTCAGATGCGCAAGCTTCTCCGGCGGCTTGTCCATCAGCGCCGGCAGCAGCGGCGGATAGCCTTCATGATTTTCCAGAAAGAGTTCAAGCAGCGATCGCCGGACATAGCCGCTTCCAAAAGTGACGCGCCCGCAGGGACGTCCCGACACGTCCCTGAAGGCGGCGACGGACACCGCCTGTTCAAATGTCGGAATGCGCGTCTCTGACCATAATGACTTGCCGTAGAGAAAAGGCGAATTGGCGCTCGCCGCGACGATGGGCGCGGCGATGATCTGCGAGGCGTTCCAGAATCGCGCCGCCTCTTCCTGGTTGACCTGCAAATGCGTCTGGATCGACGTGCACGCCGCTTCCATCATCACATGATCGCAACGCACATCGAGCCTTTCCTCGCCGTCGATGCGGATATGCAAAGGCGCGCCCGAACGCAGACGGAAAACTTCCTCGTTCAGCGATCGGTATCTCTCCGAAGGCGACATCCAGTCGAGCTGAAGCATTTCATCGCGCACCGTCGGCAGGATGCCGACAAGCATCGGCGTCAAACCGAGCCGATCAGCCGCCACGCGGCATTTCGACCAGATGCGATGCAGATCGCGCGCGACAATTCGCAAAAAGCCCGGCCGCAACCGTTCGGGGGAGGTGTTTATTTCGAAATTGAACTGCGAGAGTTCGGCGACGACCATCGGATCGGCGGCGGCGGCGAGAAAGTCGACATTGCGCGGCGCCGGCAGCGCGTTTTCATCCGTCAGCCAGGCCTCGACTTCCAGCCCTCCGGTGAAGCCGTCGTCATAGGCGAAGGCGCGGCGATCAAACCAGGATTTGAGTATCTTCGTTTCCTCGCGAAGACGCGCGGAGAACTCGGCGCGCGTCGCGTCATCGAACCCGCTCTTCTCGATTTCCTGTCCCATCCCGCGTCCTTCCCCCATGGAAGCTAGATCGCGAGACGGGCCCGCCGCTTGAGCGAGATCAAAAGCGCAAGGCGCGTCAGCGGCGTTTTCGGGCTTTCATCGCTTCCCTGATGCAGGCGTCAATGTCGAGATCGCCGGTCGCCTGGCCTTTGAGGCGCTCTTTGACCTTATGCGGAATATCGTCCGGCGCGATCGCCCCGACGCTCTCGACGGTGTCGCGGATGAGCCGTTTCAGCGCCTCTTCCTTCGCCTTTTCGTCGATCGCTTTCGGGGCCATTGCAGCATCTCCTAGTTTAAAAGCGCGCCGGCGGGCGGCGCATCGGAAAAACGTCGCGTTTTGCCGTTCGCCGGTCCGCCATTGATGGTGAGGCCGCCGACGCCCGCCGAAATGTCGAGCGTTTCGCCGTCCCTGATCTTGCCCGCGAGGATGAGGTCGGCGAGCGGATCCTGCAAGGCTTTCTGGATGACGCGCTTTAAGGGCCGCGCGCCGTAGACGGGATCATAACCGGCGTCGCCGAGCCAGCGGCGCGCCTTTTCATCGAGATCGATCGTCAGCTTGCGATCGGCGAGCAGTTTTGCAAGCCGCGCAATCTGGATGTCGACGATCTGGTCCATATTGGCGCGCGACAGGCGATGGAAAAGAATGATCTCGTCCAGGCGGTTGAGAAATTCCGGCCGGAAGCGCGCGCGCACCGCTTCCATAACCAGCGGGCGGACAGCGTCCGAATCCTCGCCCTCCGGCTGGTTCGCGAGATGCTCCGCGCCGAGATTGGACGTCAGGATGATGAGCGTGTTCTTGAAATCTACCGTGCGACCCTGCCCGTCTGTCAGGCGGCCGTCGTCAAGGACCTGCAACAGCACGTTGAAGACATCGGGATGCGCTTTTTCAACTTCGTCGAACAGCACGACCTGATAGGGCCGGCGGCGAACCGTTTCGGTCAAGACGCCGCCTTCCTCATAGCCGACATAACCCGGCGGCGCGCCGATCAGGCGCGCGACCGAATGCTTCTCCATGAATTCGGACATGTCGATGCGCGCGATCGCCGTATCGTCGTCGAACAGGAATTCGGCGAGCGCTTTCGTCAGTTCGG
This sequence comes from uncultured Alphaproteobacteria bacterium, assembly GCA_937895955.1. GTDB lineage: Bacteria > Pseudomonadota > Alphaproteobacteria > Caulobacterales > Parvularculaceae > Amphiplicatus. The sequence goes on from CALAZI010000185.1 coordinate 34,618, forward strand.
TCTTGCCGACGCCGGTCGGCCCGAGGAACAGGAAAGAGCCGATCGGCCGGTTCGGATCTTTTAAGCCGGCGCGCGCGCGACGCACGGCGGTCGACACCGCTTCGACAGCTTCCGATTGACCGACAACGCGCCTGCCGATCGCTTCCTCCATGCGCAACAGCTTTTCGCGCTCGCCTTCGAGCATTTTGTCGACCGGAACGCCGGTCCAGCGCGAGACGACGCCGGCGATGTTCTCCGCATCGACGACCTCATCGACAAGCGACGCCTTGTCCTCACGACGTTCGGCGACGGAGAGTTTCTTCTCAAGCTCGGGCAGGACGCCGTATTTCAGCTCCGACGCACGCGCGAGATCGCCGCGACGCTCGGAATCGGCGAGCGCCTGGCGCGCCTGATCGAGTTCTTCCTTGATCTTGGTGGCGGTCGCCAGCGTTTCCTTTTCAGCGCGCCATTGCGCCGTCAGCGAGGCTGATTTTTCCTCAAGGCCTGACAACTCGTCTTCAAGCTTTTCAAGCCGGTCGCGCGAGGCGTCGTCGCTTTCTTTCTTCAGCGCCTCGCGCTCGATCTTGAGCTGAATGATCCGCCGGTCAAGCTCATCCAGCTCCTCCGGCTTTGAATCGACTTCCATGCGAAGACGCGAGGCCGCCTCATCGACAAGGTCGATCGCCTTGTCGGGGAGAAAACGGTCGGTGATATAACGGTTCGACAAGGTCGCCGCGGCGACGATCGCGCTGTCGGAAATGCGAACGCCGTGATGGAGCTCGTATTTCTCTTTCAGGCCGCGCAGGATCGAGATCGTGTCCTCGACCGTCGGCTCTTCGACAAACACCGCCTGAAAACGACGGGCGAGCGCCGCGTCCTTTTCGACATGCTTGCGATATTCGTCAAGCGTCGTCGCGCCGATGCAGTGGAGTTCGCCGCGCGCGAGCGCCGGCTTCAGAAGGTTCGAGGCGTCCATCGCGCCTTCGGATTTCCCGGCGCCGACAAGCGTGTGCATCTCGTCGATGAAAAGAATGATTTCGCCTTCAGCCGCGGTCACCTCGTTCAAGACGGCCTTGAGGCGCTCTTCGAACTCGCCGCGATATTTGGCGCCGGCGATCAAGGCGCCCATGTCGAGCGCGAGAAGGCGTTTTTCCTTCAGACTTTCCGGCACGTCGCCATTGACGATGCGGAGCGCAAGGCCCTCCGCGATCGCCGTCTTGCCAACGCCGGGTTCGCCGATCAGCACGGGATTGTTCTTGGTCCGGCGCGACAAGACCTGCATCGCGCGACGGATTTCCTCATCGCGCCCGATGACCGGATCGAGCTTGCCCGAGCGCGCCGCTTCGGTGAGATCGCGGGAATATTTTTTCAGCGCGTCATAGCCTTGCTCCGCCGACGCGGTGTCTGCGGTGCGGCCCTTGCGCAGATCGTTGATCGCGGCGTTGATCGATTGCGGATCGGCGCCGGCTTTTTTCAGAATTTTCGAGGCTTCCGCATCCGGCGTCATCGCCAGCGCGACGAGAAGGCGCTCGGCGGAAACGAAACTGTCGCCGGCTTTCTTGGACTGCTCTTCGGCGGAGGCGAAAACGCGCGCGAGCGCCGGGGCGAGATAAATCTGTCCTCCGCCGCCCGCCACCTTGGGCAGCTTTTTCAGCGCCGCTTCCGTCTCGGCGAGGGCGATGTCAGGGCGCGCGCCGGCCGAGCGCAAAAGGTTCGCGGCGAGCCCTTCCTGATCGTCGAGCAGCGCCTTGAGGAGATGTTCCGGGGTGAATTGCTGATGGCCGTCTCTGAGGGCGATCCCCTGCGCGGCCTGAATGAGACCGCGGGCGCGGTCGGTGTAGTTTTCAAATTGCATGTCCTGACCTCGATCGAGCGTCAAATGATCGTACCAGCGCCCCCGAAAGCGGCGCTGATTTCGGTCAATAAATGGGGTCGGAACGCCCGGTTGCAAGGCCCTGCGGCGACGCGCGCCGCGCCCGGAAGGCGATTAACCGACCGCCGCGCGCCATTTTTTTGCGTTAACCCCGCGAATGAGAAGCCAGAGCATTAGCGCGCCCTCGCCGATCAGCGCCGGAAGGACGACGGCATAAAGACTGATCGACCCGAGCGGCCCATACCCGCCGAACAGGATTTCAGCGAAACCATCGATGAGATAGCCGAGCCCTGCAATCGTTACGAGCGCGCCGATCAGCGCCGGAAGAAATGACGAGCGAATGATCAGATAGCCGAGCAGGACTAGGTGAAGGCCGAAAAAGATCAGCGTCAGCGTGAACTCGCCGCCATGCGCTGCGGCGTAAAAATGCGGCAAGGCGCCGTCGGCGAGAGCGCCATAGGTTTCCGGCGCGCCGCGGAGCTGCAATGCTTTCGCGAGATTCATCAGAACGCCGATTTGCGCGACTGTGTAGACGAGCCGAAAGATGGCGGACAGCAGCGAAAGCGGTTCGCTGACAGGGCGCATGACGAGATAGAGCGCCCAGGCGATGAAGACGTCGGCGATCATGACAAGGAAAAAACAGGCGAGACCAAGCCTGAACAGGCTTTCATGCTGCGCGATATTGTCGGCGGTCGCCGCCGCATCGCCCCCGACGATCAATTTCGAAAGGATGAAAAAATTGGCGTAGATCGCCAGTGCGAAAATCGCGAAATAATTCAGCCCTGCAAATCGCGCATAGGCGGCCGGATTTGAAATCATCGGCGCATCTCCCGAAAGACTCGCACGCAGCCTAAGAAGCGCCGGCGCGCAGGTCCATTGCCGGCCGGCGAATTGTGCGCCGGATGCGGCAAGGCGCGCCGCAACGTCGTCAGCCCAACGAAAAAGGCCCGGCTTGCGGCCGGGCCCGGACGTGAAAGCGAGGGAACCCTAGTGATGGCTTTCCTTGTGGTCGTCGTCGTCCTTTTCGCCGTCGTCCATGCCGGCGTGTTCTTTCATCATTTCCTTATGCTTGGCGTGATGGTGCGCCTTCATTTCCTCGAAGCTGACGAGGCCGTCGTCGCCGGCCATCGACGCGAATTCCTTTTTCGCTTTCGCGGTGACGAAATCGAGGAGTTCCTGTTCGGTGATCTGACCGTCGGCGTCGGCGTCGACTTCCTTGAAGTGCGCTTCCATCTTGGCGCTCATCGCCGCCTCGTCCGGCTTTTTTTCATGATGTTTGGCGAGAGCGCCGGTTGCGACGAAAGCCGCCGCGGCGGCGAGAGCGATTGCGTATTTCATGCGATATTCCTCCAATCCCCTTATAGGTCGCCGCTAGATAAAGGCTTGCGCCGCGCGGCGCAAAGGGCGCGGCGCGGGGTTTTCAGGAATTTAACGCTTAAAGCGCGCCCATGCTCACCATTGCGCCGCCGTCGATGACGATCTGCTGGCCGGTCATCCAGCGGCCGGCCGGCGCGGCGAGAAAAACCGCGGCGCCGGCGATGTCGTCCGGCTCGCCGAAGCGGCGCAGCGGAACCGTTTTGGTCACCGCCGCCTCCACTTTCGGATCCTTCCAGAGCGCTTCGGCGAAATAGGTTTTGACGATGCCGGGGCAAATGCAATTGGCGCGCACGCCGTAAGGGCCGAACTCAACGGCGATGTTGCGCGCCAGCGCAAGATCGGCGGCCTTGGAGACCGTGTAGGCGCCGATGGCGTTGCTGCCGACGAAAGCGCCGATCGACGAGATAATGATGATCGATCCGTCCCTGCGCGCCTTCATCTGCGGCGTAACGAATTGCGACAGCCAATGCGTCGCCTTGACGTTCGCCGTCATGATCTTGTCGAACTGTTCGTCTGTAATCGTCTCGGACGATCCGAAATGCGGATTGACGGCGGCGTTCGCAACCAGGATGTCGACCTTGCCAAGTTCGGCGTCGGCGAAATCGATCAGCGATTTCAAGTCTTCCTTGCGCGCGATATCGCATTTCGCCGCGCGGGCGGCTTTCCGGCCCAACGCCTCGTTGATTGAAGAAGCGACAGCCTCGCAGGCGTCGATCTTGCGGCTCGAGACGATGACGTCCGCGCCATGCTCGGCGAGACGGCGCGCAATCGCCTCGCCGATCCCGCGCGAGGCGCCGGTGATGACGGCGGCTTTGCCGCGAAGATCAAAAAGTGACTGAGGTGCGGCGGACATGCCTGATCGCTCACTGACGCGGATCAGACTTATCTTTCCCTAGCCGTTATTGCGCAATACCGGCGCGCAGCGCATCAGCCGGCCGGCGCGGGCTCGGCATCTTCGTCGGCGTCCGCCGCGGACGCATCCTCGCGCGGGCGGCGCGGGCGGCGGCGGCGGCGGCGGTTGTCCTGCTCGCCGCCATGCGGGCGCTGTTCCGGTTTTGACGCTTCGTCGGCGCCGTCGTCGCCGGCGCCGTTCGGCTGCGCCATGTCGCCGACGGGTTCGTCGTCATCCTCGCCATCAGAAGCGGGCTGGCGCTGCTCGCGCGTCTCGCCGATCGAGGGCTGCTCCGAATCGACGTCGATATCATTGGCTGACTGGTCGATGATCGGCGCCTGCGGTCCCTGCAGCGATCTCAGGAGTCGGAAATAGTGTTCTGCGTGCTGAAGGTAGTTTTCAGCCTTGACGCGGTCGCCGCTTGAGGTCGCGTCGCGCGCCAGCGCCTGGTATTTGTCGTATATCTGCTGGGCGGTGCCGCGGATGCGCACATCAGGCCCGTTTGAATCGAGCGCCCTGTTAGGATTGACGCCTTGGCGGCGTCGCTGATTGCGACCGCGCTTATTGAAATGACCGTTCATGCTATCTTGCTTTTTTCAGCCCGTAATTGAGTTGCTCGGCAGTGATTTTTCGTCGCCGATTCGCAAAACCTTCGCACGCGGATAAACATCCGCACCCGGTTCGCTTTTGCGTTCTAGCTATTCAGTTCGCACCCCGCAGCGCAGTTTGCTGCTTATCGTCCGTCTTCTTTCGAAACAGCCGTCTCTTTGGATTTGCCGGAGCTGCGCGCAGCGTTTCTGGCGCCAACCTCCGCGAAGCGCAGTCTAGCGACCGACGCTCATAATTCAATACCTAATTTGAAGGCCGCTTAAGGTCAATCGTCACGACGCGCGGGCGCCCGGATAAATCCGGCTCGACGGCGATTCGCGCCGCCGGGAAGGCGCGTTCGGCCATATGTTTAACGGTTTCGGCCTGGCCCGCCCCGAACTCCGCGGCGAGCAGCCCGTCAGGCTCCAGAAAGGCGGCCGCAGCGGCCAGGATGCGGCGATAGGCGTCGAGCCCGTCCGCCCCGGCGAAGAGCGCCAGGGGGCTCTCATAATCGGCGACCTCCCGCGGCAGCGATTCGCGCTCGCCGGTCGGGATGTAGGGCGGGTTCGAGACGATGATGTCGAAGCTTCCCGACACGGCGTTGAACCAGTCGCTTTCCTGCGCGCGCGACCGATCCGACAGGCCGCACTTCGCAAGATTCCGCCCGGCGAGCGCGACCGCCTCGGGATTGATGTCGACGCCGAGACCTTGCGCCTCAGGAAATTCGGACAGCAGCGCGCAAAGCAGCGCGCCTGTCCCGGCGCCGAGATCAAGAATGCGCAAGGGCGCGGATCGATCGCGGCGCGCGATGACGGCTTCGATGAGCGTTTCGCTGTCGCTGCGCGGCACGAGAACGCCGCGCGCCGTTTCTATGTCGAGCGACCAGAATTCGCGCCGACCGACGATATAGGCGACAGGCTCGTCGCGCGTCCGGCGCTCGACCATACGGCGAAACCTGTCGACGCTCGTCTCGTCGACGATGCGGTTTCCGTCCGCGATGAGGCCGACATCGTCAAGACCGAAAGCGCATTTCGCCAGCACGCGGGCGTCAAGGAACGGCGTCGGCGATGAAGCGATTTCGCGCGCCGCCCAGCGGATCAGCGCGGCGATGCGCGGGGGATCGGGCGCCTCATCCATTCGCTTCGAGCGCGGCGAGGCGGTCGGCCTGATCCTGTGTGATGAGCGCGTCGACAAGCTGGTCAAGCGCGTCGCCGCGGATGACATCATCGAGATTGTAGAGCGTCAAATTTATGCGGTGGTCCGTGACGCGACTTTGCGGAAAATTGTAGGTGCGAATGCGTTCCGAACGATCGCCCGAGCCGACCATGCCTTTGCGCGCGGCGGCACGTTCAGCATCGGCGCGGGCACGTTCAGCTTCATAAAGGCGCGCACGAAGGATGAGCATCGCCTTGGCGCGGTTTTTGTGCTGCGATTTTTCATCCTGCTGACTGACAACGACGCCGGTCGGAATATGCGTGATGCGGACCGCCGAGTCCGTCGTATTGACTGACTGGCCGCCGGGGCCGGACGCGCGAAAGACATCGATCCGCAGATCGGATTCCTTGATTTCAATGTCGACATCTTCGGGTTCGGGCAAAATGGCGACGGTCGCGGCGGACGTGTGAATGCGCCCCTGCGCCTCGGTTTCAGGCACGCGCTGAACGCGATGAACGCCCGATTCGAATTTCAGCTTCGCGAATACGCTGTCGCCCTTGATCGACGCCTGAATCTCCTTGTAACCGCCTTTTTCAGCCTCCGACGCGGACAACACCTCGACGCGCCAGCCCTGCAGTGAGGCGTAGCGCTGATACATTTTGAATAGATCGCCGGCGAAAATACCGGCTTCATCGCCGCCGGTGCCCGCGCGCACTTCCAAAATGACCGATGAATTATCCGCCTTGTCTTTCGGCAGCAGCATCAGCTGCAATTCGCGTTCGACGAGCGGCGCCTTTTCTTTCAGCTCCTGAAGCTCGTCATAGGCGATCTCCGCCATCTCCTTGTCAGCGCCCGCCGCCATTTCGGCGAGTTCCTCGAGCTGGCGCCGGACAGACGACAATTCGCGCGCCTTGTCGGCGACAGGCTTCAATTCGCCATGCTCTTTGGATAGCTTGACGATTTCCTCGCCCTTCGTGGCGGACGACATCGCTGCTTCGACTTTCTCGAATTTGGCGATAAGGGCGTCGATTTTGGACTGGGGGATCAAGACTCTGCTTCCTGCGAGTGTTGCGAAATCTGCGGCGCGGGCTCAAATTCGCCAGCGATCCGGTCGATTAGCGCTTTGAATTCCGGGTCGTAACTGAATTCGCGGCGTGTGCGCCACCATTTCCGGACGCGCGGGCTTTGCATGTAAAGGCGGGTAATTCCCTCGCCGCGCCTGTACGCCGCTTCCTCCATAAATCCGCGACGCCTCAGCATGTAAGCGCCTTCATGCGCGCCGATGGCGAGGCCCATCAGATTGCCGAAACGGAGCTTTTCGGCGTCCGTCAGCGGCGCCTCTCCGAACAGCGCGCGCTGCATGAAGTCAGCCTTTTCCGGCGAATCGACCAGCGAATAATGCGTTTGTCCGGCTTCG
>CALAZI010000186.1 GCA_937895955.1 uncultured Alphaproteobacteria bacterium
CATTCCGCCCGTCGATCAAGTCGTTTCAGCTGTCAGATCAGAAGGACTGACCGAAGCGAAGGCCGATCGTGCGCGGCTGCGCCGTGCCCTGGTAGATGCCGTTATTGCCGCCAGGCCCTATTTGCCCGCATGTGCCGATTGCGCAGGCGACCGTACTAAACAAATCCGGACGCTCATCAAAAGCGTTATTGACATAAGCGATAAGTTTCCAGCTATCGCTGCGGACGCCGACAGAAAAGTCGACGAGCGCAAAGCCTTCCTGATCGCCGATAATGCTCTGGTCGACGACGAGAAGGTTGGACGGGGACGAGCCCTGCCCGCTAACCGATCCTTGCAGATGGCCGGTCATTGCGCCAAGCGGGAATTCGTAGCGCGCGGTCAGCGTGCCCTTGAATTTCGGCACGACTGGCAATGGCGTGCCGTCCGGCGCCTCGGGCGGCGCCGTCTCATCGCCGAGCGTCGCGGGATCATCGACCGCGGCAGGACAGCCGGTGAAAGGCGCGCCGTTGACGTTAAAGCCGCAGAAATTCTCTGACAGCTCGGCGTCGATGATTGACATGGCGCCGTTCAGCGTGAAGCGGTCATTCGGCGCCCAGGTCATGTCGGCTTCAAAGCCGTAGATGCGCGCCGACGCTGCGTTCTGGATTTCGGTAAGACCGTTGAGGCCGAGAATCGGGAACTGGAAATTGTCCCATTTCTGGTAGAAGGCGGCGCCGTTGAGAACGAAGGTGTTATCCGCCCAGGACGTCTTGAAGCCTGCTTCGTAATTGATGAGCTTGTCTTCGAGATAGGGCGGCAACGGCGTCCGACGATTGGCGCCGCCGGGCCGGAAACCGGTTGAATAAGTCAGGTAGACCATTTTGGAATCGTCGAGATCATAGGTCAGGCTGAGCTTGTGCGTCTCGCCCGTATTTTTGATCGTGCTGTCGAGGTTGGTGCAAGGCGAGTCCGGTACGCTCGGCGGACCGAAACACGCGGCTTCGCCCGTCGATCCGGAGAACCCAGCCCCATATCCGTTAAATCCGATAAGGGAATTATTGTATTTGTAGCCGCGGATGCCGCCGATGAAGGTGAGGCGATCGGTCAGGTCGAACTCCATCTCCGTAAACAGGGCGAGGTCCTTGTCGACGCGCTTTTGTTCGGTGAGCCAGATCGTGTCGGTGTGCGCGGGCACTTCCAGTGCGTCATTCAGATTGCGAACAATATACTGCTGGTGGATGTTGTGGCGCTGGTGATTCTGGAAGAAACCGGCAACCAGACGCAAGCGCTGATCCTGAGGAGATGAAACGCGAATCTCGTTAGCGTATTTTCCATAAGAATCGTCGCCCTGATAGAACTGCGTGGGATCGATCAGATTGTAGGCGTTGTCATAGAAATACGCGCCATATCCGGCGAGCGCATCATAGTAGTAGGCATAATCAGTGTAATCGTAATTTGAATCGATCTGGCGGCGCAGATAGGAGCTGGCGACGACGACATCGAAATTCCCAACCTTGCCTTCTATCGTCATCGCCCCCTGAACGAATTTGTCCGTATTAAACTCTGGCTCGAAACGCGAAATGTTTAGATCGCCCGCGTCCGGATCGAAGAAATGAACGCCGTTCGATTCCTGCTTTTGCGCGAGCAGGGTCGGCGTGATCGTCCAGCTTTCATTGAGATCGATTTTCAATGCGGCGCGCGCGCCATAGGTCTCCACATCGTTGAAATTGTCTTCAACCAGGCTTGCGTTTGTCTTTCCGATGCCGGATGTCGGGAAAATGCGCCCGCTTAGTTCGTTATCAATAAAACCGGCGTCTTTCTTGTACCAGCCGACAAGACGGATCGCGGCGTTCTCGGACAGCGGCTGGTTCACATAGCCTTCGAACTGATAGCCGATGTCGCCATGCTGGACGGCATTCACTTCCGCGTCATAGCCCGCGGAAAATCCGCCGAGGTCCGGCTTGTTGGTGATGATGCGCAAAACGCCTGACTGCGCCGAGGCGCCGTAGAGCGTTCCCTGCGGACCCGCGATGCCTTCAACGCGTTCAATGTCGTAAATGTGGATTGGCAGGAAGCCGAGAATCGTCGTCACCGGCTGTTCGTCGAGATAGACGCCGACGGAAGGCAGCGAGGCCGAGTGGTTGCCGTCGCCGCCGGAAACGACGCCGCGGAAATAAACCGTCGATGAGTTCGGTCCGGTTGACTGAAAAGACAAGCTCGGTATGAACTTCGCGTAGTCGTCAAACGCTGAGATTTCGAGCTCTTCTAGCCTCTGCGTGTTGAATGCCTGGATGCTGATCGGAACGTCCTGAAGGCTCTCCGATTTTTTCTGGGCGGTGACGGTGATTTCATCGACCTGCGCGAGGGCGGGCCCCGCTATCGTCAACATCGTCGACGCCAGCAGCGTCGTCCTGACCGCCGCCCGCCCGGTCGCGACATGATTCTTCGCCATAAATCCTCCTAACAAATGCGGTCGCGCGCCGAAAAATCAGCCGCCGGCCCGACCCTCGCAAAAAAGGCTAACCCCATCCGCCGGGCGCGACAATTACTGTGATCACATCAGGCGAATTCGGTAGCGAGTGTGGCGCCGAGGCTTCACTGTTGAGAACGATTCTAAGGCGCTTCCGGATAGGCCGTCAGGACCGCGCCGAGGGCTTCCTTCATCGGCCCCAGCCAGGGCTCGTAATTCTTCCAGTAATCAAGGCCCTCGGTGAAGATCGGCTGGCGCACCTGCTCCGAACTCGCGGTTCGGACCGCGCGTTCCGTCTCATAAAAGCGCATGCACGATTCCTCAAACGGAACGCCGATGTGATCGAGCATCGCGCGCACTTCGTCTTCAAGGTTTTCAACCAGTCGTTCATGTATGACACGATGAACGGCGCCGTCCTCAATCGCGTCGAAATGTTTCATGAGTAGAACATACTCGCGGTAGTAAGCCGCCATGCGGCGCTGTCCGTATGAGAAGTTCTGCCCCTTGGCGAAATGCTGTTTGTAATTGGAAAAACAGCACGCCATCGGATGGCGGCGCGCATCAATGATCCGGGCGTTCGGGAGGATCA
>CALAZI010000187.1 GCA_937895955.1 uncultured Alphaproteobacteria bacterium
ACAGCACGATGGTCAGATGCGCGGTGAAGCGTTCGAGTTTTTCGAACTGGCCGCCTGCGTACGTTTTCTCGGACCAGCGGATTTCGAAAGAATCCTCAGACGCCCTGACGACGTTTGTCACATCGACATTGACGCTGCGCCGCCCGACCTCGGCGAACGGGTCATGGTCGCGCGCGTAATCATTCAAGGCCATCGCGCCGCGATCGGTCGCGTAATCATAGGCTTTGAGCCAGTTCGCGCGAACGATGACAGGATCGATCGACACCGACCGCACGTCGCGGATGAAATTCGCGAGCGCATAGGCGATGACGGCGTCCGACGGTTTGTAGGCTTCGCTCGCCGGGCCGATATTGCGGACGGCGCCCTCGCCGTCGATCTCGACGATATAGGGCGTAACGATGGACCGACTTGATTGCCAGATGAGGCCGCCGCAGGAAACGCCGGCGATGAGCAGCGACGCGAAAGCGGCGGTGCGCCAGTTCGCGGCCTGGACCCGCGCCGAGCCGATGCGCTCGTCCCATAACTGATGCGCGCGCATATAGGGCGTCTCGGGCGGAGGCGTTTCGCCATAATGAGTGGCAGCGCGTTTGAACATTATTCGTGATCCTCCCTGAGGCGCGGCGCATCGGCGCTGCCGCCGCGATCGCCCGAGGCGATCACATGCGTCGCGGTGAGACCCGCATCGCGCACGCCCTGTTCGCGACGGAGTCGCTGCGCCCAATCAGGCGCGCCGCTTGCCGCCGCTGTCGCGTTTGCTGTCGATGATCCGCCGAGGTTCCCGCCGGTGGCGGTGAAGGCGGCGCGCGCGCCCGATGCGAAGGCTTCGCCCGGATTGCCGAAGGCGCGCGACACCGAATCCTTGACGCCTTGCATGACCGAGGCTGCGCCTGCCGACGCGACGCCTGCAGCGCCTGCCGCAACGCCGCGCATGCCCGACTGACCGGACGCTGCCTTGCTGAGGGTCCAGGCGGCGTTGGCGCCGCCGGCCATGGAGGCGCCCGCCTTCACCGCCGATTGCCCGGCGGAAGCGACGGCGCGCGTGCCGCCGGCAGCGAGAGCTCCGGCGCCAAGGATCGCCGCGCCGGCGCCGGCTGTTGTGGCGACCGCCGCGCCCGCGCCCAATTGCGGCGCGCCGGACACAAGCCCCGTCGCGATGCCGGGGCCGAAGATGCCGAGCGCCAACAGTGCGAGAGAGGCGAGAATGGTCGCCGCCGCGTCTTCGAGCGTGATCGCGCCTGGCGTGAAGCTCGCCGTCACCGAACCGAAGATCGTTGAGCCTATGCCGACAATGATGGCGAGCACCATCAGCTTGACGCCCGAGGCCATGACATTGCCGAGGACGCGTTCGGCGAGGAACGACGTCTTGTTCCAGAGCGCGAAGGGAACGAGGACGAACCCGGCGAGCGTCGTCAGCTTGAACTCGATGATGGTGACGAAGAGCTGGATCGCCAGGATGAAAAAGGCGAAGAGAACGATGAGCCACGCGAGCAAAATGATCGCGATGGTCACGAAGTTCGAGAAGAAGCTCGGGAACCCGAGAAGGGCATTCGCCTCGCCAAGGAGCGGATACGCCGCCTGGTAGCCGGTGTCGGCGACGAAACCGGGCTGCATCAATTGCGCCGCCGTGATCGGCGAGCCCGTCGCGACGAGACCGAGACCGGCAAAGCTTGCAAAAATGATATCGGCGAGCAGCCGGAAATTGTTGATGATGAAAGCGAAGGCCCCGACATAGAGGACCTTCTTGATGAACGCGCCGAGCACGTTGTCGACGCCGTTCATCGACCAGAAGAGCCCGGCGAGGACGATGTCGATGCCGATCAATATCGCGGTCAGGAAGCCGACATCGCCCTGCAAGAGCCCGAAACCGGAATCGATGTAAGCGACGAAAGTCGCCGTGAACTGGTCGATGACATTCAGATTGTTCATGGGATTCTTTTCGCTCGCGCCGGTTCGGCCTTCAGCCTCACCGCTTCGCGGGAGCGGCCTGACCGGCTGACGTGAGTGGTTTTATTTCTTTGGCGCACTTGGCTCGCTGCGCTCGGTTTGCTCTTGATGTTCATGGGTAGATGATCCCGTCGCCGATGAAGCGGGCGTTGGCGATGCGGGCGCGCTCTTCGGTCTGCAATTGCCGCGCGCGATCAAGCGCGTCGGCGCGCGCGGCGACGGCGAAGAGTTCGGCCGCCTGCATCGCCTGTTTCACTTGCAAAGCGAGGAGCTGGTTGCCGGCCTGCGCGGCCTGGAGATTGCCGACAGCGGTCTCGCTCTTGGAGACGATCGCATCGAGGTCGGTCATGTCGGCGGAGATCGTCTCGGCGATCTTCGCCTGCATGATCATCGAATCATGAAACGCGCGTGACGCCTCCTCCCAGTGCCGCCTCGCGTCCGACGCCATCGCGGCGTTCGAAACGGAAGAATAATCCTCCGGGAAGAGCGCCCGGAACGAGGCGTCGATCGAGGCGACATCGTAAGCAAGGCCCTTCGCGGTCCTGATCAGGGTTTCGATCTCAGTAAGGCGCTGATTGAGCTGGACCCGCGCCGAATAGGGAAGGTTTGCGAGCTCCTTCGCCTCATTGACCAGCATCTGCGCTTCATTGGTCAATTGCTTCACCTGGTTGTTGATCATGGTGAGCGTGCGCGTCGCGGTCAGGAGATTCTGCGCGTAATTGGTCGGGTCGTAGACGATGCCGCCGAAGAATTGCGCGCTGGCCGTTCCACAGACCGCAAACGTCGATGCAATCGCGATGACGCTGGCGGCGGCGAGATTCTTCATTCGGCGGCGCATGGCAGGCTCCTTTCTTGTTGTTGGGGGTCGGCGATGAGGTCGGCGGCCCAGGCGAGGCCCTTGGCCCGCAGGAATTCGGCGGCGAATCGCTCAGGCGATTTGCTCACGATCCTATCGATGAGCTTTTGCGTTTCGGGGTCCGACGCGCCGCAAACGCTAAGCGCGACGGGACCGAGCCCCAATTCGAAGAGGCGATTGCCGATCGAAGACTGGTAATAATAATGGCGCTTCGGCGTCGCGGTCGCGATGATCTCAATCTGCCGCTCGTTCAATCCGAAGCCTTCATAGGCGGAGCGAATGCCCGCTTCCCGCGCCCGCGCATTGGCGAGGAAAATCCGCGACGGGCAGCTTTCGATGATCGCCGGCGCGATCGACGAGCCCTGGATGTCGCTCAAGGATTGCGTCGCGAAGACGACCGAGACGTTTTTCTTGCGCAAGGTCTTGAGCCAGTCGCGCAAGCGCTCGGCGAAGAGCGGGTGGTCAAGGAATATCCAGGCTTCGTCGATAAGAAGAAGCGTCGGGCGTCCATCAAAGCGCGCATCGAGCCGGTCGAAGAGATAGGAGAGCGCCGGCGCGACCGCCGACGGCCGGCGCATCAGGCTTTCCATCTCGAAGCCGATGACGTCGGAGAGCTGCAGCGTCTCCTCCTCGGCGTCGAAGAGGCCGCCATGGGCGCCGTCGAGGGTGAAGGGCTTCAAGGCTTCGCGGAGATCGGCGCGCTGCAGGAGGAGCGTGAGGCCCGTCAGCGTTCTTTCCTTGACCGGCGCTTCAGCTAGATTACCAAGCGCCGACCAGACCACGTCCCGGATCGCAGGTTCGACCGCGACGCCCTCCTGCGTGAGGATCCCCAACAGCCAGTGTTGCGCCCGCGCCCTGCCGGCCTCGCCATCGATATCGCGCAAGGGCTGAAAGGCGAGCGCCGCGTCGCTCCCCAAATCATGGAACGCGCCGCCGAGCGACAGGATCGCGGCCCGCATCGAGCGTCCCTTGTCGAACGCAAAGACCTGAGACTTCTCATAACGGCGGAACTGCAGCGCCATCAAAGCAAGGAGCACGGATTTTCCGGCGCCCGTGGGCCCGACGATCATCGCATGGCCGACATCGCCGATATGGGTCGAAAGCCGGAACGGCGTCGTCTCATGCGTCGTCGCCTGAATAAGCGGCGGGGCGTTCAGATGCGCGTTCCACGCCTCGCCCGCCCAGACCGCCGACAGGGGCGCGAGATGCGCGAGATTGAGCGTGTGAATGAGCGGCGCCCGGATATTGGCGTAGAGATGGCCGGGCAAGGACCCGAGAAAGGCGTCGACGGCGTTGACGCTTTCGCGAATGGCGACAAAGCCGCGACCATTGAGGACGCGTTCGATCTCTTTCGCCTTGTCGTCAGCGAGAGAGGCGTCAACGTCTGAAACAATGACGGCGCAAGTCAGATAGCCGAAGGCGACGTCATCGGCCCCGAGCTCCTGCAGCGCCGCGTCAGCATCCGCCGCCTTGTTGTCGGCGTCGGCGTCGAGAAGGACGCTCTCTTCGTTGAAAAGCGTTTCCTTGACGATCGCCGCGATCGATTTGCGCTTGGCGAACCATTGCCGGCGATATTTCGAGATTTCTTTGGCAGCCGCCGCCTTGTCGAGGGCGATGAACCGCGTCGTCCAGCGATAGGCGAACCCTAAGCGATTGAGCGCGTCCAGAAACCCCGGTTCCGACGCTGGCGGGAAGCCGAGCACCGAGACGATACGGAGATGTTCGTCGCCCAGCATCGGCTCAATGCCGCCGGTGAGCCCGCAATCGGCGAGGAGCGCGTCGAGAAAGATCGGCGTTTCCGGCGCGGCGACTTCATGGCGCTTGGTCGAGATCGAATCATGGAGAAACTCAAGCGTCCCGGAATCATCGAGCCTCTCGCATTCAGGCAGGAGCATGGCGAGGAGATCGATGGCGCGATCGCTCTCGCGGGTGAAGTGCGCGAGATGGTCACGCGCCGACGCAGCTTTCTCGCCGCCGTCGCGGGTCAGGAACACCGCCTCGCCTTTCCTGGTCCGATCGCTCGGCGGCGCCCAGGCGAAAGTCAGGTAACAGGCGCTCTCGTAATGCGCGCCGCCCGTCTCGAACGCGGCGCGCCGTTCTTCATCGACGAGCCAGGCGACGGGATCCATGAAAGTCGATGCCGGATAGTCATTCGCATGCTCTCGCGCCGCTTCAAAGAACAGCGCCCAGCCGGAGGCGAAGCGTTTCAGGACATTGTTGACGCGCGCCGTGAAAGAAAGGAGTTCGCCTTGGCTCGCGCTTTCGAGATCCGGCCCGCGATAGCGGATCGTCCGCTGGAAGCTCCCGTCCTTGTTGAGGACGATGCCGGGCGCCGCCAGCATCGCCCACGGCAAATAATCGGCGAGGCGTTTCGGGCGCGTCTGGTATTCGGTCAAGTTCAGCATGAGAGATAGCCTTTGTGCTTCAAATGCCGAAGGCCGACCTCGATGAAGGCGGGGTCTTTTTTCGCGGCGTAGACGGCGGCCGCCTGGCCGATGACCCAGAGAAGGATCCCCGCGACCCACATCTGCAGCCCGAGGCCGACCGCCGCGGCGATGGTGCCGTTCAAAATCGCGACGCCCCTTGGCGCGCCGGCCATCATCATGGGCTCGGTCAGGCTGCGATGAACGGGTACGGAATATCCCTCTGACATCTCATCTCTCCTTCAGATCAGCGCGCCGCCGCCGAAGGAGAAGAAGGCGAGGAAGAAGCTCGTCGCCGCGAAAGCGATCGAAAGCCCGAAGACGATCTGAATGAGGCGCCGGAAGCCGCCCGAGGTGTCGCCGAAGGCGAGCGACAGGCCGGTGATGATGATAATGATGACGGCGACGATGCGCGCGACCGGCCCCTCGATCGAGGCGAGGATCGACGCGAGCGGCGCTTCCCAGGGCATCCCGGAGCCGGCGGCGTGCGCCTCCGCCACAAGCGCGAGACTGGCGGCGACGAGCGCTGAGCCAAGCCGGATTGAACATCTTGTTGCAGTCATAAAGTCGCTCCTTCGCTGACGATTGAGAATTGCTGGGGATCGGCCGGCGCGAGGGCATAGCCATGGAGGGGGTCATGGCCCTTGACGCGGAGAATGTGCTCGACGCGCCGATGGTCCCCGCGCCGGCCGATATGGATGATGAGATTGACCGCCTCGCCGATGAGCGCGCGGGGGATTTCATGCGCGCGCTCCGCCGTCAGTTGCTCAAGCCGTGAAAGCGCCGCCTCGGCCGAGTTCGCATGAACGGTCGCGATGCCGCCCGGATGGCCGGTGTTCCAGGCCTTCAAAAGATCGAGCGCCTCGCCGCCCCGCACCTCGCCGATGATGATGCGGTCGGGGCGAAGCCGCATCGTCGACCGGACGAGCGTCTCGAGGCTGACGCCGGGCGCGGTCCGCAAGGCGACGACATCTTCCGCGTCGCAATAAAGCTCGCGCGTGTCTTCGAGGATGAGGATCCGCTCGGCTTCCCTTCCGATCTCGGCCAGCAGGGAATTCGCAAGCGTCGTCTTCCCCGTCGACGTGCCGCCGGAAATCAGGATGTTCTCGCGCCGCGCGAGCGCCGATTGCAGGATCAGCGCCTGCCCGCGCGTCATCGCCCCTGACGCCACCCAGTCGGAGAGGCTCATCGCGCGCCGTGCGGGCTTCCTGATCGAAAAGGCGGGCGCGATCGAGACCGGCGGCATGACGCCCTCAAAGCGCTCGCCCGTTCCGGGGAGTTCAGCCGAAACGATCGGGTGATCGCGGTCGCAGGGCGCGCCGATATGGCTCGCGATGAGGCGAATGATCCGCTCGACGTCGCTGGCCGGCAGACCCGTGTCCTGCCGCCCGCGCCCGATCCCGAGCCGCTCGATGAAGAGCGCGCCGTCAGGATTGGCCATGATCTCGGAAACGCGCTCGTCCTCGAGCGCCGCGCCGATCACGGGCCCGAAGGCCGTCTTCAGCATGGCGGCGCGGCGGTTCGCCGTCGTAGGGTCTGGACCGGCGCCGCTCATGACGCGACCCCGAGTTTCGGCGCAGAATTTGCGCGGACAAGATCGATGCGGGCGAGCACCTCGTCGGTGTAGCTCTCCTTGCCGAGGAGCCGCTCGCTCACCTGGCCGATGAAGCGATCGAAGCGCTTCCTGCCCATCGCTTCGGCGGCGTCGCGCGAGGCGTCCGGCAAAGGCGGCGTGATGCAGAGATAATAAAGGATATAGAGCGCGAGCGTTTCGGTCTGCGCGGTTGTCTCATCGGCGATGCGCTCGGCGGCGCGCGCGAGCTTGGTGACCCGTTCGCCGAGCAGTGCGAGCTCGGAGTTCCTCGTCTTATCGCCAAGGAGCGCGGTTAGCGCCGCCTCGACGACCCCGCTCATACTGGCGCCGCGATCCTCGACGGCGCGCGTCAAGAGCCGCTCCGCCTCGGGGGTCAGATAGATCGAGACGCGGCGCTTCCTTGTGCTCATTGGTAAACCCCGTTCAGCATGCCGTCGCCGCGATCGAGCGCGGCGCGGCGCGCGCGCTCCAGCTGAAGGCGCTCGAGCTTCCTCGCTTCGGCGAGGCCGTCGCTCTCGTCAGGGGTTTCGGGCTCGGCGTCGGCGGTGACGCCGCTTGGCTTGGGCTTCGAATCCAGTTCCGGCGTTTGTTGCAGCCCGCTCTCGTCATCGGCGGCGGGTAATTGCCCGTCTTCCTCATCCTCGATCGCCAGCAGCGGATCGAACGTCGCGGTAACGCCCGTCCAGTCATTGGCGCGCGGCTTCGGCGCGTCAGGATAAACGCCCACCCCCGCTGCGATATTCATCGGCGCAAGCTTTCGCGACGCGAAATTTCGGTCGTTGTAATATTGAAGCTTCGTGGCGCGGATCGGCGGAAGTCCCGCAACCATCACGATCGCCTCATCCGCCGGGAGCTGCATCACCTCGCCGGGTGTCAGGAGCGGGCGCGCCGTCTCCTGCCGCGACACCATGACATGGGCGAGCCAGGGCGCGAGGCGATGGCCGGCGTAATTCTTCTGGGCCCGGAGTTCCGTCGCCGTGCCGAGCGCGTCCGAAATCCGTTTCGCCGTCCGCTCGTCATTCGCGGCGAAGGCGACGCGGACATGGCAATTATCGAGGATCGAATTGTTCGGCCCATAGGCCTTTTCGATCTGGTTCAAGGATTGCGCGATGAGATACGCCCTCACCCCATAGCCGGCCATGAAGGCGAGCGCCGACTCGAAGAAATCAAGCCGCCCGAGCGCCGGGAACTCATCCAGCATCATGAGGAGGCGGTGGCGCTTTGCTGATGCGGCGCCTTCGAGCTCTTCGGTCAGCCGCCGACCGATCTGGTTCAGCACAAGCCGGATGAGCGGCTTCGTCCGCGAGATGTCGGAAGGCGGGACGACGAGATAGAGCGAGACCGGGTGCTCGGCCTCAATCAGATCGGCGATGCGCCAGTCGCAGTCGTTCGTCACCGTGGCGATGGTCGGATCGCGATAGAGACTTAAGTAGCTCATCGCGGTCGAGAGGACGCCGGAGCGCTCATTCTCCGACTTGTTGAGGAGCTCGCGCGCGACCTGCGCGACCACGGGGTGCACTTTCGGCGCGCGCTTCGTGCCGAGGTGATTGGTCGCCTTCATGAGGCCGAGCGTCTTCTCGAAAGTCCGGCTCGGGTCTGAAAGGAACGACGCGACGCGCGCGAGGGTCTTTTCCTCTTCGGCGTAAAGGACATGCAGGATGACGCCGACGAGGAGCGCGTGGCCGGTCTTCTCCCAATGGGAGCGCCTCTCGAGCGAGCCTTCGGGATCGACGAGGATATCGGCGATGTTCTGGACGTCGCGGACTTCGCCGACGCCTTTCCGCACTTCCAGCAGCGGATTGTAACGCGCCGAGCCCGCATTGGTCGGATCAAAGAGCAAGCAATGCGAAAACTTCGACCGCCAGCCGGAAGTCAGCGTCCAGTTCTCGCCCTTGATGTCGTGAATGACGGCGCTGCCGGTCCAGGAGAGGAGCGTCGGCACGACGAGCCCGACGCCCTTGCCGCTCCGCGTCGGCGCGAAGGCCATCACATGTTCGGGACCCGCATGACGGAGATAATTGCCGCGCCAGCGCCCCAAGAAGACGCCGTCGCCATCGAAAAGCCCGGCGCGATCGATATCACGGCGCCGCGCCCAGCGCGCCGACCCGTAAGTCGTTACATTCCGTTGCTGCCGTGCACGCCACAACGATCCCGCGACCGCCGCGATCGCGCCGACCATCCCGCCGGCGGCGGCGATCGCGCCGCCTTGCATGAAAATATCCGGCGCGTAGGCCTCATACGCGTACCACCACTCGAAGAGCCGCCAGGGGTAATAGAGCGGCGTCTCGCCGATCTGGGACCACGGGCGACCTAGCGCCGGATCGAATCCGAAAGCGCCGGCGACATATTGCGTCGCCGCTTGCATCGCACTGAGGATGATCAGCACCACGATGAAGGCCTGGCCGATGAGGATCTTGGTCGGGGTCATGATCGACTTTGGTCTCGCGAAAAATCGCTCTTTCCAAAGTCGATGATCGGCTCACCGGCGCGGCGAAGTCACTGGCGGAAATTTGGGGTTATTTGGGGTTATTTGGGGCCGGATGCGGCTTTTGTTGGAATTCGTAAAACGCAGTTTCTCGGCCAGTCAGTCATGGCCACGCGATCTTGTTAAAGGTCGCCCAAGCCCTCTCGGCGAACTTCGGATCTACCTGTTGAGCGTAGGCGATTAACCCGCTCACATGGTTTCGTAAGCCGTAAACACTAGTGAACTTGAGGATCGCTGCGTGTTTGACAGGTCCATGACTAGCATGCGTCAGATAATAAAGATGCTTGCGCAGTTTCGCCCGAAATTCCTTCGTAAGCCGAGGGCTCGGGCCGTCCACCAAAAGGCCTAAAACCACTTTCCGCGCGCCGGGCGGCACAATAGAGGTTTTTGAAAGGTTCGGCCGGAAGCCGCAAACAGCCAATTGCTTATACACTTCACCAACGATGGCGTTGGCATCGTCGCGACTAAAATCATCTCGATTCGCGGAGAGCGCGAGATCATCAGCGTAACGCGTGTATCGCAGTGCATGACGCGCTGCGATCTCAGAGATCGCTTCGTCGAATCCGGTCATCGCTAGGTTCGCGAGCATAGGACTTGTCGGCGCGCCTTGAGGAAGATGACCAAGCAGCGGGCTGTAATACGCATTGATCACCTGTTCACGCCCAAAAGGGTACGACCAACGCGCGCCGCGTCTCGCCCAGCTCGGCTCGCCTCGTCGCGTACAGATTCGCGCTAATTCGAACGCAACAAGCGGCTGATAGCCTAGTGTTGCAAAGACGTGAAAAACACTCCGCTCACTAACGCTTTCAAAGAAATTGAGGATGTCGATCTTGATCAGCCACTTGCAGCCGCAATGGTTTTTTGCAGCTTCAACGATATTGTCGTTAACCCGAAACGCGACGCTCGCCTCATGAACCTGTCCGAGAGCCAGAATGTTTTTGTTGACCCAACGCTGAACGCGCATCAAGCCCGGATCGGGCACGCAAATAATCCGATAGCGCGGCGCGTCGTTGGGCCCGGCCTTGCGTTTGAGAATTCGGAAGCGGCGATAACGTTCAGGATCCCGGCGTTCGACTACATCCCGCAGGAACTGATAGTTCACTCCTGCCAGGTGCGCGATGTGGCGCAGCGAGAATATTGGCGGTGCCGTTGCCGTCCGCTTGTGCAGAATCTTCGCGGTGGTGACTGCGTTGTCGACGACAGCTTTTGGCGCATTGCGAGCGGCGTGCGAGGCGCGAAAGAACTGAGAGCGCCAGAGAGTCATTTACTTTGACCGCCATCGGCGGATCGGCAGCAAGGCGCAACGGAAGACATCGCACCAGGAAGCGGCTTGCTGCGGATTTGGCACTGAAGTTGGCTAGATCGCAGGCAGGCGGAGTCCGCCGCCCGAGGTTGACTGTCCTCGCGAACAGGCACCGAGCCGCACCAGTTAAGGCACGGCATAAGCTAAACACCTCCCTTTGGCACTCTCAGCTGTTGCGGACAGTAAAGTGATTCGCTTCGTGGCAATTGCGCCTGTTCAGATTTAGCCCAGCTACGTAAATATTGGAGTTCGATGTACGCCTTCGCCAACAGCCGATTGTTAACATCAATCCAACCAGCAGCACGCACACGCTCAAGCGCCGCGACGCATTCGCTCAGTGACAGGCCGGTGCGAGCCGATACCACTTCCGGTGTTCGCGGTTTTCGTTTCAGCGCGCTAAGTACTAGCCCGGTGACATAGATATTTAAGTTGCCCGCGTCTTTGGGCACCGACGCGGCAAGCTTTGACTCTGCCAGTCTCCTTAGTCTTTCGCGGATCGCTTGATCCGCACTCTCAACTTTGCCTACTTCAGCCCCGCCCGTCACACGAGACGCGAACAACGGAGCCCATTTTTTTCCATTGGCAAAGAGTAGCCGTGGGCCATTGTTCGGTACGCCATGCGCGAACGCAATCAGCGCACCGACGTTACCGTAGCCAAGGCGCGGAATTCCAGTTTCTGAGTCCAGGGGGCCGTAGTCGATGCAGAATTGAGTAAGCTCCTGCCCTTCGTACGGCGCGTAAGTGTCCAAGGTCGGGCAAGCTTCGACCTGGTAAATCGTCGGCTTGCATGGGTGTCGACTCAGGCGGGCTATTCCAACACCGGTCGCGGAGAAGCAGACTACCTCAAAGGCAAGAAATTTCCCGGACACCCAGCTTTTGACAGAGGCTAGCCGCCACGCCGCATCAAGGTAACGTCCCGCTTGGCTACCTGTGCCGACAAAGTCAGTCACCAGCATAAACCGGCGAACCTGTTTTGAGCGGATTAAATCCGGCCCGGGGTGATTGAGAAACTTGGCCTTATGTTTGCGTGTCACGTTGGTGACCAATGTGGCGATGATGCCTTCGCTGCCCGTTTCGTGGCGGCCGGCGTGTTTTGACTTGACTGGCTCTGGCCCCGCACCAAACGCCCGCTTGATCTTGCCGGTGGACTCTTTGAACAATCGGTTTGGCTTTCCGTTGCGCGTTCTTATACTACGTTCGGCGAAGAGGCCGACGGGACCGCTGGCGGCCTTGCCACGCTCAACAATGAGCTTCGTCAGTCCAGCCTGCAGCTCATCGGCGGTAACGAGGCGGACTCCTTCAAGAAGACGACGTGCCCGACCTTCGTCATCGCCCGGAAACTGCTCAAGCCACGCCCTGACCTCGGGGTTATTTAAATCGATCTTCACGCTGCGCTCCGACAACGGCTGGATGTTAGGCGATTCGCGAACTGGATCGGGCCGCGTCGATTTTCCAATATTCGAACGTCTGCTTCGCGCGTTCGTGAATGCGGGACTAACGTCCAAAAGTGCCCCCAAAACTGGACGCCTTGTTGAGCATCGCAAAATGCAAAGTTGCGGACCGGCTGGCGCGGGTAACCCGTTGACCGGACGGCGAGCCCGGCCAGGTCCAGCTGCAGGGTTGAGGAAACAGCGCCGCAAGGAGAAGTGCAGATGTCTGCAAGAGCGCGGGGGGCACTGACAGGCCAAGAATGGAGTCACTCTTGTGAACTGGCAGTATTCAGGCGTGCGCTGGCCGCCGGAGGTGGGTGGACCGTCAAGATGCTATTTGGATAGCCACTTCGCATAGGCTTCAATGTCGATCATCGGCACAGTGCCGCTGAACTGCAGTCGCGATATGAGCTTGAAGAGGAAAGCTGTTGCCGGCTTGCTCTCGGCCACAAAAGAGTAGGTGGTGGAACTGGGATCGCGAAAAAAATGGCCATGCGAGGCAATGCAGCCGATGTCGAGCTGCCGCTCGCCGCACCCTGCGATTAGGACCTGATTAAGAGGTGCTCCTAATGCCGGAGTCCACTCGCTTTCGAATGTGAGGATGCCACCAAGAATGGGGATCAGGGGCTTGGCTGGATAAGTGCCGCCCGCATGAGGGATTGGTAGGCTTGTGCGGTGCAGATTGCGAACACTGGCGACCTTGTCCTGGGCGTAGCTGACAAGGCCTGCGTCGGCCGTTTGCTTGGCCTCAAACACGGCGTAGACACTTTCGGCGGGGATGATCGTCTGGCCTTCATACGAAAATATGAAGGGTGAGTACTGACGGTCGAATACGACCACATCAATCTGCTGGCTGAAATTTCCGAGGCTGTCGACAACATGGGCCTTGGCGGTCTGATAACGCTTGGGCAAGTACAGTTCGAGCATGTCAATCCAGACATTTTCGCTGGCGTCGCCCTTCGATCCGGGATGCTGAATCGTCTTCCTCACCGTGGCGAGGCGCTGCTGGATATCCTCATGAAGCGAGGCGAGTAGTTGTGACAATGACCAATCAGACATGACTAACCTCTCTGATGCACCTCATGACAGCGGAAACTTCTTCCCGAAGAGGGCGCGCCATGCTGCAAGCGCTTCGCCGTTGCGGCCTTGACGGGAATGATTGATGGCGAGAGACGCCTCGCGGCTTGCGGCCATTAGCAAGTCCCGCGCGCGCTGCTTGCGCGCCTGATCCATGCCGTTGCTGATGGGCGGGCCAAGACCTGCTGGATCGGGCCATGTATCGAATATCCGCTCGGCGAGCGTGGAGAACAGGCTCTGAATCTCGTAGTCGAACCGTCCCTGCCAGCCGCCATGGAGGCACTCCAGCGCCATGACCTCTATCAGGAACGATGGTTTGACCGGCTTGTCTGCACCGTGCTTCGGATTGTTGTTCCAGTATTTGACCATGCGGACGAGGCCCTTCCATTCGTTCGAGTAGGCCTGGTGGGCGGCTGTGGCCTTGTCGGCATGGATTTTCGGGTTGGTCTTAATCCAGACGCCGGTGTCGGTGTCAGGAATCTCGTAATCTTCGCCCTTGGCGAATGCGGGGACGACATCGACGCTAAGGACCCGGTAGTCTGTGTTGTCGTCGGCATCGACGATGACACCGAAGTCGACGTTCACCGATCGGCTTTGCTTGCGCACTGCGTCTTTGCCGTACTTGGCCACAAGCGCTTCGTAAAATGCTTGAATGACAACTGACGGGGCCTTGTCGCGGTAGTGGCGCTCGGACTCTTTCAGCACAAAGAAGATGTCGATGTCCTTGAGCGGTTTCGTTTTAGTATGACGCTTGTAGGAGCCTGTAAGAAAGCTGTTGGCGATTGCGAATTTGGTGTCGAGATAATCGCGCACCTCGTTCTGCCGCGCGGACGCATTCGCCTGCTCCCTGTCATTGAGTTCCAGGCGGCTCTTGAATTTTCGGAAAGCCTCATCGACCGTTAGCATCAGTTCGCTCTCCTCCAGTACGCGGCGCTGCCGCCAAGACCGCTGTGCTCGATGGTTGACCCGAGGCTGTGTCTCACGAACCCATCAGTCGAGCGGTATGTGCCCTTGACCCAGCCCTGCACATCGGGACGGCCGGGTTTGGTTTGCAGCTTGATGGCGTAATCAGCATCTGCGGGCGCAACGCCCGCTTTGCGGATGTGGTATTTGAGCTGTTCGGTGTCGGTCCAGAAGCTACCGTCGCCTGACGACCAGCTGTAAACAACGTCTATATCCCAGCGGACGATCAGACCCCCTGTACGTGGGTCAAAAACTTCCAGCACGACGCTTTCGAGGTCGCCGGTACCAAGCCAAATTTTGAGCGCGCGCATGTTGGTTTCCCAGTCGGCGACAAGCTTGCCGGGGTCGAGCCCGCTGAGCCGCAAGATATCCTTGAAGCTCTTCAGGATGTTGTCCGCGACGTAAGTGATGGAGTGGGTATAGGTGTTGACGGCGACGCTGGTCATGAACCGAGAAACCCCTTCGTATCGAGAGTGAGCGTCTGCGCGGTTGCAGGCACTTCGCTACCTACGTCCTTGACCGCCTCGTCGATGTCGCGGGCGGTGATGCGAACGCTGTGCTTCTTGAGGGCGGCCTGAACCCACTCAAGATCATCGCTCTGACAGGGCAGAGAAACGCGCCAGTCGCCCTTGAGCGGATCGTAGCCAAGGACGGCCTCGTTCGCCTCTCCGCCGTCGACGGCGTCATCGTCATAGAGGCAATAGATGCGCGTGCGCGGCCCATCGCAGGTGACGGTAATCGCCGCGCCTTTCGGCGCCTGATCGGCAATGATACTGGCGGCAACGCCGCTGACGGCGAGAAGCTCAGTGCGCGCTGCCCCAGTTGACCCTTTCGTCAGCAGATCAACGATGGCGGTCCAGGTGCCGAGGGCATCGCGGCCCGGCGTGCTGCGAAAGGTGCGGCGGGCGACGGTGCTCATCAGTTCTTGCTCCCGGTGACTCGGCTCGCTTTCGCTGACTTTGTAGCGGCGAGAATGTCGTCGATTGTGACCTGCCCGGGGTTCATCGCCGTTTGCGGGCTGCTGGCGATGGCGTTGGCGACCATCTTGCGGATGGCCCGCCCGTCGAGCCCAACGCACGCAGCGGCGCACTGCGCAAACTGCGCGGCGCTGGTGAGCTTACCGAGCGGCGGATAGGTCCGGGCAAGGCCGGTCAGGCAGTCGCGGAGAATGCGCGAGCATGCGTCTGCATCCGGCAGGGGCACGTGGACGATAAGGTCGCAGCGCGATGTAAAGGCGCTGTCGACCGCCTGCGGAAAGTTGCTCGTCGCCACGAACAACAGGTTCGGATGCGTCTCGGCAAGGATGTCGAGTTGAACAAGCACCGCGTCGGTGGCGCGGTGAATATCGATTGGATTGGCTTCAAGGCTCATCTTGGTGCGGTCGGCGGCGAGCGTCTCGACCTCGTCGAGCAGGACGATGGTTGGACCCATGGCTGCGGCCTCGGCAATCGCCTGAGAAAAAAGCTCCGACACAGCGCGCTGCGTCTTTCCCATCGCCGAACTGGTAAGGGTGTGCGGCTCGATTTCCAGCAGCCGGAATTTTCCGCCGCTGATTGACTCCGCTGTCCGGTGCGCAAGGCCGCGCGCGAGGGATGTCTTGCCGGTGCCGGGCGGACCGACGAGGAGGATGACACCGTGCAGCGGGATCACGCTGCGGTCGACCTTGCCGCGCATCGTAAAATTGAGCACCGCCTGCGAGAGCAGCCGGCGCTTGATGGTCTCGTCGAGGATGATCGATTCCCAGAGCGCGCCCAAAGTCGGGTCCGGCAAAGCGCGGCTGCGCTGGATGCCTTTCGGAAGGTCGGTAAAGTCGGTCTTCGGCATGGGCCTCATCGTGGTTTGCTCTCCGGCGACGCATCAGACGCCTTTTGGGATTGAGCCGCGCCGAAAGCGCGGCTTGCTGGTCAGCCCCGGGGCGGGTTCGGGTCACGCCCGTGGCTGTCGCTCTGGGCGATACGCCCGTCGCGGTTGTGGATGCGCAGTTCAGTTCCCTGGCTGCGGCTGATCTGCCGGCCCTGGTCGATGGCTGCCTGCTTCG
The DNA here is from genome assembly GCA_937895955.1 of uncultured Alphaproteobacteria bacterium. Lineage (GTDB taxonomy): Bacteria > Pseudomonadota > Alphaproteobacteria > Caulobacterales > Parvularculaceae > Amphiplicatus. The sequence continues at coordinate 16,114 of CALAZI010000187.1, forward strand.
TTTCGAAATGCCCGGAGGCGCGCTCCGCGCCGCCCCGCTTGACGTCCCACCCGCCGTTCGGGCTTGGAACTACATGATGTGTGTCCGGGCCTCTTCTCTTCCCCATATTGTGCTTTCCTTTCGGCGTGAAACCACGTAATGTATGCCTACTCCGAACATGATATGGCATGAAAATGCGCGTTGTCAAGCACTCCGCGTAGTGCTACTCTGAACATCAAGAAACAGGAGGGTTTCCGTTGCCAACGCCACTGGGCGATAAAATTCGCGCGCTGCGGAAGAAGAAGGGCTACACGCTCGACAAACTGGCGGAGCTGGCAGAGTCCAGCAAAAGCTACATCTGGGAACTGGAAAACAAGGACCCGCCCCGGCCCTCGGCCGACAAGGTTGCAAAAATCGCCGTCGCCCTTGATGTCACGCCCGATTACCTGATTACTGATTCTGTACTGGTCGAGGACGCAACGGACACGGCGTTCTTTCGTAAGTACCGAAATATGGACCCCGCGACGAAAGAGAAGGTTCGCCGGATGCTCGACCTCATCGGTGACGATGAATGACGGCGCCGTTTACGCCTGAACGCTGGGCCTTTGAGATCACGCATGTCTTGAATGCCGCTTTTGGCGCCGACCGGTATCCAATCGACATCCCGATGATCGCGCAGGAGTACTCGAAACAGCGCTTCCCCGATGACCCCATCGTCAGCGTTCTCGGCGATAATCTTCCTTCGTTCGATGGCGCATTGTTCAAGGCGCAGGACAATCGCAAGGGATGGGGGATCATCTATAACAACGCCATCAAGTCGAAAGGCCGGATCAATTTCACGCTGGCGCATGAGTTCGGGCACTATCTGCTCCATCGGATCGCCTACCCCAACGGCTTCGAATGCGGCCAGCAGCAGATCATGCGCTGGGACTCGGAGTACGGGCAAGTCGAGCATCAGGCCAATGTCTTCGCCGCCAATTTCTTGATGCCGCTCGACGACTTCCGCCGACAGGTCCCGGAAAGCGCGAGGGTCGATATCGACATGCTTCGCGGCTGTGCTGACCGGTACAATGTCTCGCTTGTCGCAGCGGTACTGCGCTGGCTGGGCTATACCCGCAAGCGAGCAATCCTTGTCGTCTCCCGAGAGGGCTACATCTTATGGGCGCGGTCAAGCGAACCGGCCTGGCGCACCGGCGCCTTTTTCAAAACTTCAGCAGGGCCGGTCGAAATTCCTGCCGCAGCATTACCTTCGCGCCCTGAACTTCTCATCGACGGGCGGGGCAGCGTCGACCATGGGAGCGGCGTTTGGCTGCGTGAGCCTGCCCGTGAGATGACCATATTTGCAGAACACTACGACTACTCGCTGTCACTGCTGCTTCTTGATGACGGTCGCCCCGCCTACTTCCAGGACGAGGAAACCGAGCCAGATACCTATGACACGTTTGTCCCAACTGAACGTCGCCGGGAGTGGTAGCGCGCGCATTTGATTACGCAGCGCTCACAGCTCCCCCTTGAACGCTTTGTCGAGGATGGCGGGAAGCATGGCGTCCAATTCGGCGGCGGTCTCGTCCTGCAAATCTTGGATGGCCTTAATAGAAGAGTACATCTGGAGCAACCGATGTTGATCTTCGAGTGAAGGCATTGAGAACGGCAGCTCCAGAAAACGCTCAGGTCTGGTACGCTCTCTCCTTGCACCCACGCCTCGCGTTACCTCTTTCAGCCTCCCCCAGAAGAACTCGGTTGGCACCAAAGCGGCCATATACTCCGGCAAGACGCGCTCAGGTCTCCATCGAAACGTTCGGTATTCAGGCGATACGAAATACCCCTCCAGTTCAAGGGGAGTCATTGCAATCGCGCCTTCCCAACCCTTCACTTGACTGAGCACGAGAGCGCCGGGATACAGCCGATTAAATGCTCGGTAAGTAGTTTCGCCGCCAAAGACGGGTTGCTTTCCAAATAGGCCGCCGCCGAAGCCTCTCACGCCCGCTTGAGGATATGCGTTGCCAACGTCAATAGGCACGGCATCCTCATCGAGAATCAAAAATGCGCTCAGAGGTTCATCATGCCCTGCGGCAAGTGCTGCATGCGTGGATGCGATGAAGGCGCCGCTGGCGGCTTTCGAAAGGGCGCGTAGGTTGCGAGCTTCTTCCAACTTCGCGGCGAGTTCCTCGATGCGCGCGACGATGCGGCGCTGCTCGTCGAGCGGCGGGAGGGGAATTTCAACCTCAAGGAAGCGTTCCGGCTTAATACGGTTTTGCCCACTTGTACCTTGAGATTTCTGATCGCACTGCGCCCAGAAGTCTTTGGTCTTCGTTACCCAGTGCATCCACCTTGGATCGAGACGCCCTTCAATCGGGGCGAACATCGGAAATTCGTTAGAGCCGTGGCAACCTGCAAGGCTGTCGTCCACGACTGCCACGCTGCCATTCCGCGCCCAGATTTTGTTGACGACGA
>CALAZI010000188.1 GCA_937895955.1 uncultured Alphaproteobacteria bacterium
GCGGCCTATATCGACGGGGTCAGGACCGATCTTTCCTTCACGCTGTTTCTTTCCGACCCGGCCGATTACGACGGCGGCGACCTCGTCATCGACAGCGCCGGCGCGGAAGACCGCGTCAAGCTGCCGGCGGGATCGATGGTTCTTTACCCCTCGACCAGCCTTCATCGCGTGACGCGCGTCGAGCGCGGGGCGCGGATCGCCTGCGTCGGCTGGATCAAGAGCCGCATTCGCTCGGCGGAGGAACGCGCGCTGTTGTTTGAGCTTGATCGCATCGGCGCCGATCTCGGATCGGCGGGAACGCCAGGCGCCATCCGGGATCGTCTCGCCAATATCCGCAATAACCTGCTGCGCCGCTGGGGCGGCTGAATTGTCGATTAAGCGCCCGTCGGCCCGTCATTTCCTTATGGCGGCGCATAAGCCGCATGAAAGGAGAAACAGGCATGCATGCGATGATCCTCGCCTTTGAATCGCCCGGCGATTTCGCCCGGCGCCAGGATAAGGCGCAATACAAGGCCTATATGGAAGGCTGGTACGCCTATGGCGGTTCTCTGGAAAAGGCGGGCGTCCTGAAAAGCGGCGGCGCGCTTCTCGGCCCCGAAACGGCGACGGTCATCTCGCTCAAGGACGGCAAGCGCGTCGTTGAAGACGGACCCTTCACCGATTCCAAGGAACAGCTCGGCGGCTTTTTCATCATTGAGGTCGGCTCAATCGACGAAGCGGCGAAATGGGCGAAGAGCTGTCCCGCCGCAAAGGAAGGCCGCGTCGACGTCCGCGCTGTTCCGGACGATTATCCGATCGGAGGCGAATGATGCGCTACATGTTTTTGATCTATGACGATGAGGATGAATGGGACGCCAAGCCAGACGCGGAAAAAATGGCCGTCATCGGCGAACACATGGCCTATAGCGACGCTTTGAGAAAAGCGGACGCCTATGTCGCCGGCGCGCCGCTTGAGCATTCGCGGGTCGGACGACGCATCATCGGCGAACGCATCGACAATGGCCCATTCGCGGACTCAAAAGAACAACTCGGCGGTTATTACATGATCGAGGCGGATAATCTCGACGCGGCGCTCGACTGGGCGGCGCGATGCCCCGCCGCATCCTATGGGCGGATCGAGGTCCGTCCGCTCTGGAATATCGAGGGATGAGCGACGCGCGGGCGATCGCCGAAGAGACCGCCCGCGCCTCCTACGGGCGCCTTGTCGCCTATCTCGCCGCGCGCACCCGCGACATCGCCGCCGCTGAAGACGCTCTTAATGACGCCTTCGCCGCAGCGCTCAGCCATTGGCCGAAGACCGGCGTTCCGGACGCGCCGGAAGCGTGGCTGCTGACCGCCGCACGACGAAAGCTCATTGACGCCGCGCGACGCAGAGAGACGCGGCGCGTTTCCGAACCCGACCTCCTTCTCGCAGTTGAAGAGGCGCAGGCGATGGCGGCAAGCGATACGTTTATTGATGAACGCCTGAAGCTCCTATTCATCTGCGCGCATCCGGCGATCGAAGAAACGATCCGGACGCCGTTGATGCTGCAGACGGTGCTAGGCCTGGATGCGGCGCGGATCGCATCCGCTTTCCTCGTCTCTCCGGCGACGATGGGCCAACGCCTCGTGCGCGCCAAACGCAAGATCGCCGACGCGCGCATACCGTTTGAAACGCCGGCCGACCATGATCTTGCGCCGCGCGCCGCCGATGTCCTGAACGCCGTCTACGCCGCTTTCACCGCGGGTTATGACGGCGACGCCGAGCATGACGCTTCGGATCTGTCGCATGAAGCGCTGTTTCTCGCGCGCCTCGCCGCAAACCTACTTCCCGACGACGCCGAAGCGCAGGGGCTGCTGGCGCTGATGTGCTATGTCGACTCGCGGCGCGCGGCGCGGCGGGCGAACGGCGCTTACGTGCCGCTCGACGAACAGGATGTGTCGCTTTGGTCGCAATCCTTGATCGATGAAGCCGACGATGCGCTTGCGCGCGCAGCCCGGCTCTACGCGCCGGGTCGCTACCAATATGAAGCCGCAATCCAGTCCGCTCATATTTCAGGTCGCCTCGGCGGCGAAGATACGAGCGGCGCCGTCATTCGCCTCTACGACCGCCTCATTGCGATCGCGCCGGCGATCGGCGCGGAAATCGGCCGCGCCGCGGCGCTCATCAAGGCGGGCCGCGCCGACCGCGCACTCGCCGCGCTTGATGCGATGAACGAAGCGCGCATAGCAACGCATCAGCCCTATTGGGCGACGCGCGCGCATGCGCTCGCCGCCTTGATGCGACCGGATGAGGCGCGCGACGCCTTCGAACGCGCCATCGGCCTGTCGACCGACGCCGCCGCTCGCGCCTTCCTTCGCGCGCAATTGGAAACCCTTTAGGCGCCGCTTATTTTTTCGGCCACAATATCAGCTGCGTACAGCGAAAGAGCGCGATCGTCTTTCCCGTTTGCCGGTTTTTGACCGTTGCGTCCCACAATTGCGTCGTCCGGCCCAGATGCGCCGCCTCGGCGCGGCACTCGATGACGCCTTCGCGTGCGGTGCCGAGAAAGTTCGACTTCAGTTCAACCGTCGTGAAGCCTACTGCGCCGTCGGGAAGCGCGCGCACGCACCCGTAGCCGCAAGCGGAATCGGCAAGGCCGATAACAGAGGCCGCGTGCAGATAACCGTTCGGCGCCATCAACGCTTTGCGCACGGCGAGCTCCGCCTCGACAAAGCCGTCGCCGAGCTTGGTGAATCTGACGCCGAGCAGGCCCGGCAAATAGTCAGCGCCGAATTCGCTGGCCTGTGCGGCGAGATCGTCGTCATCGGTCATTTTTGTTTCCGTTTTGGCTGCCCGAAACGTTTGGACGAGCCATATGCGGCGAGCAACGGTCCTATGCAGTGAGAGTCCTTGAAAATCATTCGCGCCGCAACACGCGAACTAACCTGAACGCCTTTCTTCATGCCGATAAAGCCAGTCCGCCGGCCGGCCCATCCTGACGCAGGCTTGCGCCGCAGGGCTTGACGGCAACGCCCAGCGATCGGCGCGTTTTGCAATGCGTCTGACGAGCGCTTTTTCGAACGGTCGCAAACCGAAGCTTTTTCCTAGCCCCAGAATGTCGCGCGCATCGCCCGGCAAGATGTCGATCGCCGCCCGGATCAGCATTCCCTGCGTCAGGCGAAGCGGATGCGGCAGGGCCGGCGCCGCGCGCATGATCGACAGGAATTCAAAAATAATGTCGGAGCGTTCAAACCGCGGCCGCATTTTTCCGTACAGCGTCCGCCACTCCGCTTCGGAGCGAGGCGCATCGACGGCGCCGTAGAGCCGCGCCGCTTCTTTCCCCTCGCTGAAATAACGGTCCCGTTCCGCAGGCGACAGCGGCGCGGCGTAGGTCGAATAGGCTTCAAGAAATCCGAACGCCGCGGTCGCCTGCACCCAGACGAGAAGGTCCGGATCATTCGCGCGATAGGGCTCGCCGGAAGGCGTTACGCCTTCTATCGCGTCATGCATCCGGCGGATGCGCGCGATCATCGCCTCGGAAACGCTGCGCGCGCCGTAAACGGTGATCATGGCGGCGAGCCCGGTTCGCCGCAGGCGTCCGACAGGATTTGTTTTAAATGTCGTATGCTCCCAGACGCCGGTTCGAACGCGCGGTTCGGCGAGTTCAAGAATGACGGCGGCGACGCCGCCGATGAAAAGCGCTGCCGGGTTTTTGAAGATGCGCCATGAAACCGAATCAGGCGCAACGAGCGCCGGTTCGCCTTTCGGCGCGCTGAAATCGATTGGCGGCGCGCCATCGCCGGCCAGGAACGCCGAAGCCGCGCCGTCCAGCCGACGGCGGATCGGAGCGGACAGCGTTGATCTCATCGATTGAAAATTCATGGCGCTAATCTTGCTCAACATCGCGGATCATACCCCGCAATCGAGCGGAAGTGAGGCGCAATTGCGCGCAAGCGCGGGCGGTCAATCGCCGCCTTCGCCGCCGGCGAGGCCCGCCCCGACGATCACATTCCATCACGGCCCAATCAGCCCAGTTGATCTTGGCTGAAAGCCGGGCGATCAGAAAGAAAAACGATCAGGGGCTGCTTGATGAACATCCATCAGGACGTGAAGGACTATTACGGCCGGACACTTACCTCTTCCGCCGATCTCAAGACCGACGCCTGCTGCACCATCGCCGATACGCCGGCTTATCTGCGCGCGCTTCAATCGGACATTCATCCGGAAGTCGCCAACCGCTATTACGGCTGCGGGCTTGTCGCGCCGCTTGCGCTTGAGGGCGCGCGCATACTCGATCTCGGCTGCGGCGCGGGACAAGACGCCTATATGCTCTCGCGTCTTGTCGGCGAGACGGGCTCGATCGTCGGCGTCGACTTCACGCCGGAACAGCTCAGCGTCGCGCGCGCTCATCGGAACTGGCATAAAGACCGCTACGGCTACAGCGCCTCCAATGTCGACTTCATCGAGGGCGATATCGAAAAACTCGGAGAGATCGGCCTTGCTTCGCAAAGCTTCGACGTCATCGTTTCCAATTGCGTCATCAATCTCTGCGCCGACAAGCGCGCCGTTTTCAGCGCCGCCTACGACCTCCTGAAGCCTGGCGGCGAATTCTACTTTTCAGACGTTTACGCCGACAGACGCCTTTCGGACGATCTTCGCTTCGATCCGGTTGCGCGCGGCGAATGTCTCGGCGGCGCGCTTTACTGGAATGATTTTCTCACCCTCGCCAAGGCGACCGGGTTTTCCGATCCGAGATTGGTTACGGACCGCCCGCTTTCCATCAATAATGAGGCGCTGAAGGAACGCCTTTCGCCGGCCGTCTTTCATTCGGCGACCTATCGCCTCTTCCGCATCGAAGGGCTTGAGCCCGCCTGCGAAGATTACGGTCAGGCGGTCATTTACAAGGGCGGCCTCGCGCAGGCGGAAAAACTCTTCGCGCTCGACAATCATCACCATATCGAGAAGGGGCGCGTTTTCGCGGTCTGCGGCAACACATACCGGATACTGTCGGAATCCCGCTTCGCGCCCTGGTTCGATTTCATCGGCGACTGGACGACGCATTTCGGAATTTTCCCGGGCTGCGGAACCGCCTCGCCTTTCGGCGGCGCGGATGCGGCGGCGCCGATTTCAGGGGCGTGCTGCTGACGCGCAACTTTCGTCGTGCTTCGCCGCGCGCATGTCGAATGAGGCGACGCCCTGCTCGCCAATGTTCACAGCTGAAGCGAACCCTTTCTTGCCGATGCGTGAAAAGGTGAGGCCGTCGAAATAGGCGGTCGTTCCCTCGATTGCGACGAGCGGGAACGCAACCATTTCGTTCTTCTCTTCCCAGCCGGTCATGTCGGGATTGAAATGCTTGATCCTCAGGACAAGCGATCCTTCATGTTCGGCGATGGTGTAGAACTCATAAAACCTGACGCCGCCTTCGGGCTTCATCTGTCGGAATATGCCCATGATCTGTCCGCCGGCGCTTTCCGACATCACTTCCTCTGCGCAAGCGCCGAGCCCCTCGCCTATCCAGTGTCCTGTTAGGAACGCGACATCGGTGATCGTCGCCGGCGGCGGGGCGCCGTTCTCCTGAAAGGTTCTGACCTCGGGCGAAGCAGCCGTCGCCGCGCCGCATGAAAAGAGCGCAAAGACAAGCGTCGACACCCTCAACATCACCACCCTCCATGCTGCATTGCGGCAGGCTTTTTCAGACCCGTACGGTGACAGACGGCCTCCTCGACTGCAATTCGACAAATGCCGGCAAAAGCGACCCAATCGCCGGCCGGAAATCTTTAAGCCCTTGCAAAATCAGGAAATCGAGGCACTGTGCGCCGCTTGGGCGGGCGGGACGAGCGGTAAAGTCGACCGGCCCGCGCGGGAAGGTCTGGGCTGATCTTCTCTTTAAACGGCGGACAGTCCGCCATCAGTATCTAGCGACCGCGCACAGCGGGAGGGAAAAGAATGAACGATAAATCCACGGGGCCGACGGTTGAAACGCGCCCGTCATTCGCCAGCGGCTGGATCCGCCGAAAATCAATCGAGCAGGTCCAGGCGGAATATGACAGCGGCGAACTGAAGAAGACGCTCGGACCCTGGAACCTTCTCTTCCTCGGCATCGGCTGCATCATCGGCGCGGGCATCTTCGTGCGGACCGGGAATGCGGCGGCGCTTCACGCGGGCCCGGCGGTCATGCTCGCCTTTCTCGTCGCCGGCCTTGTCTGCGCCTTCGCCGGCCTTTGCTATGCGGAACTCGCCTCGGTCCTGCCTGTTTCCGGCTCCGCCTACACCTATTCCTACGCAACGCTCGGCGAACTCGCCGCCTGGATGATGGGCGCGCTCTTGCTGCTCGAATACGGGCTCGCCGCTTCGGTCGTCGCGGTCGGCTGGTCCGGCTATGTCGTCAGCCTTCTGCATGACTGGCAAATCATTATTCCGCCTGAATTCACCGGGCCGATGGGCCACGCCGTCACCACCTTCGAAGGCGGCACGGTCACCGGCATTCTCAACCTGCCGGCGTTTCTGGTCAGCCTTCTCATCATGTCGCTGCTCGTCATCGGCGTTTCAGAATCGGCGACCGCGAACAACATCATCGTCGTCATCAAAGGCTCGGTCATCGTCGCCTTCATCCTGATCGGCGGCTGGGTCATCATGCAGATGCCCGAAAAATTCACGCCCAATTGGGACCCGTTCATTCCCGAGCCGACAGGCGAACGCGGCGAATACGGCGTCGGCGGCATCATGCGCGCCGCCTCGATCGTCTTCTTCGCCTATATCGGGTTTGAAGCCGTCTCGACGGCCGGGCAGGAAGCGAAAAATCCGAAAAAGGACATGCCCTTCGGCATTCTCGGATCGTTGATCGTCTGCACCATTCTTTACATGGGCACCGCGGCGGTTCTAACCCTGCTCGTCAACTACAAAGACCTCAACACGCCGGCGCCCGTCGCGGACGCCGTCAACGCGCTGCCCGCTAACTGGGCGTGGTTCAAGGTCGCGATCAAGCTCGGCGCCATCGCCGGCCTCACTTCGGTCATTCTCGTCCTCATGTACGGTCAGACCCGCATCTTCTACACGATGGCGCGCGACGGCCTGCTGCCCGGCGTCTTCGGCAAGGTCCATGCGCGGTTCAAAACGCCGTGGATCAACACAATCGTCGTCGGCATCATCGTCGCGATCGCCGCTGGCGTCTTCGACATCAACACGCTGGGCGATCTGACCTCCGTCGGAACGCTTGCGGCGTTCGCCGTCGTCTGCCTCACGGTCATGTATCTGCGCAATACGCGGCCCGATCTTGATCGCGGCTTCAAGGTGCCGCTCTATCCGATCGTGCCGATCGCGGGGATTATCTCCTGCATCTACCTGATCACGACGGTCGAGATGCGGGTGCTGACCTTCTTCGCGATTTATGTCGCGATCGCCTTCATCATCTACTTCATTTACGGCGCGCATAATTCTGAGATCGGCAAGGCGGACAAGGCCAGCCGCAAACTCTGACGCGGCGTAAGCCGAACGCAACATCAAGACCCGCGCCTTTTCAGGCGCGGGTTTTTTCTTGAGCGGAAATGAAACCGCGCGCCTCAAGCGCCAGCCCCGCGCGCCAGACGATCGCCGCCCAGACAGCGCCGAAGGCAAGCCCGCCGATCACATCGCTCGGGTAATGAACGCCGAGATAAACCCGACTCGTCCCGACAAGAAGCGCGAGAATGACGGCGACGGCGAAGACGTAACGCCGCGCCGCGCTCGTCTGCGTGCGCTGGGCTACAAGAGCCGCAACCGTCAGATAGATCGCCGACGCGCTCGCCGAATGGCCGCTTGGAAAGGACAGGCTTTTCGCCTCGACCAGATGCGGAACGACGTCCGGCCTCGCTCGGCCGAACAGGTCCTTCAACGCATCGACGATCAGCGTTTCGCCGATCACGGCGGCGAGCAGGATGAAAAGCGGCGTCCATTCTCGTCTGACGATGAAATAGCCGGTGAGGACAAGGCTCATCACGGTCAGGATCGGCGTGCCGCCGAGCGCCGTTATCTCGCGCGCGGCCCGCGTCAGCCAGGCGGGGCCTGCGGGCGCGGCGAGATCATGCGCCGAGCGCAGCGCCAGAAGAATGTCGCGATCGAATGCGTAAGGCTCCCCGCGCATGGCGGCGCTCGCGGCGAGCATGAAGGCGAACCCGCCGCCAGCGCATGCCGACAGGAGGAGAAGGTTTTGCGACGCGCGCGGTTTTTCTGACGACATGTTCCTACCCGGCGATTACGCGCATGATCTGGCCGCACACCCATGCGCCGAACGTCCCGACGATATAGCCAAGCACGGCGAGCAGCGCGCC
>CALAZI010000189.1 GCA_937895955.1 uncultured Alphaproteobacteria bacterium
GGGATAAGTAGGGGGATAAGTTTTTTTTATTGAGCGAATTCAAGCCGCTATATGGTTAATGAAAAAAGTTTGGTTAACGAATTTCAGCCCCGAAAAATCGTAGCGGAATCGTGCAGGTTTCGCGGGTTTCAGGTTGTGGTCCGTATACGGATATTACACCGATACGTATGCTTTTGACGATTGATCGATCTTCACCGCTCACCCCGGCGGAAGCCGGGACGAACGGGGTGAATGTTGCGATCGCAACGCACTCCCCTCTCCCGCTTGCGGGAGAGGGGCCGGGGGTGAGGGAGCGGGGTCAGCGCAAAGAGACGACACCGTTATTTGTCGGGCCTAATCGCCCTCACCCCTAACCCCTCTCCCGCAAGCGGGAGAGGGGAACGCTTGTTTTCAACGTCCGCTCACCCTGTACGCGCAGCGCCTGGCGCCGGCGAGAATGTGCTCCTCGCGCGTGATTAAAACATCATCGCCGAGAACGTCGGAGAAAACGGCGAGTTCGTTCGCGCAAAGCCGCGTGCATTCCTTCGCGGCGGAACAGATCGGGCAATGGTTCTCAACCAAGATCCAGTCGCGGCCGTCTTTCCGCGCCTCGGCCATATAGCCTTCGTGCTCGCGCGCGGCGGCGAGGCGTTTGACTTTCTCAGCCAGAGTCTTCGCGCCGGCGAGCTGCGCGCCATACGCCTTGCGCTGAACGTCGCCATGGCGGTCGATGAGTTTTTTCAAACCGGCGGCGCCGAAGAGGGCCTCGACGGACCGGATCATTTCAACCGCGAGGCCCTGATGCGCGTCGGGAAAGAGCCGCGCGGCCTCATCGGTCAAGGACCATAATTTCGTCGGCCGCCCGCGCCCTGAGGGTTCCGACCGCGCGGCGACGAGGCCTTCCTTTTCAAGCTCGTAAAGCTGAAGCCGCATCGCCATGGCGGTGAGGCCGAGCGCGGCCCCGAGATCGCCGGCCGATTGCGCCCCTTCCCGCTTCAATCGGTCGAGAACAGCGCCGCGCGTCTTGCCGGTCTCCCCCGCCATTGCCGGCGCCGCCGTTGATTTCGCTCGCTTTTCGCGCGCCATTTCTTCCTCGATCGATTGCGCCGTTCGCCGCTATCGGCATTTTGACTGACCGCATCTTTATAAAAGGTATTGCTTTCTTAAACAAGCCATCTTAAAGAAAGTAATGTCTTTCATAAAAAGGGAGAGCGCCATGAACCGCAAACAAACATTATCCTCCCCCGCTCGCGGGGGAGGCGGCCCGCAGGGTCGGAGGGGGGATGCCCCCTCAGTCGGCTTCGCCGACAGCTCCCCCGTAAACGGGGGAGAGGATTCCCGCGCCGATATGCGCCTTGAGCACGCCAATATCGTCGTCACCGCCATCGAACCGACGATCAAATTCGTCACCGCCGCTTTTCCCGGCTGGCGCATCAGGAACCGCGGGAACGAACCCTTCGCCGGCATGCCGCGCGAATGGGTTCATGTCGGCGATGATGACAACTACCTCGCGCTCACCGCCTATGAATTGCCGCCGGAAAAGAAAGGCCGCTCGCGCGATCTGAAAAGTTCAGCGCCCGGTCTCGCCCATATCGGCTTTGAAGTCGCCGATATCGACGCCGTCGTCGCGCGATTGAAAGACGCGGGCTTTAAGGCCGATCATTGGGGTCCGGATCATCCCTGGCGGCGCAATGTCTATTATCTCGACGGCGAAGGGCTTGAATTCGAATTCGTCGAATACGCCAGCGCCGATCCCGCGAAGAGAAACAGCGATGTCTGATCCGTCGATCTTCGGCCTACTCGGCTCGGCGCGCGGCGAGGGTCATACGGGAACGATAGCGCGCGCGGTGTTCGACCGGCTCGACGATGCGCGGCTTTTCGATCTCGATGATGTCGCGGTCGGGCCTTATCGCTATGATTATGCGAATGAGGACGATGATTTCCTGCCCCTCGCCTTCAAGATGACGCGCGCCCGCGCGATCGTCTTCGCCTCGCCCGTCTACTGGTATTCGATGTCGGGGCCGATGAAGCTTTTCTTCGACCGCCTCACCGACTTGACCGAAACGCATAAAACGTGGGGCAAATCGCTCGCCGGCAAGACGATGTTCGTGATCGCGAGCGGGGGAAGCCCCGCGCCGCACGCCGCGTTCGAACCGCCCTTTTCGGAAACGGCGGGCTATTTCGACATGGCGTATGGCGGCATGCTGTACGGACAGAGAGGCGCGATCGACGACGATGCGGCAAGCGCCTTCGCCGCGCGCATCCGCGCGGCGGCCGGTCAATCCTGATCCGGCGCGCAGGATAGATCGAGAAGAAAAGGCCCCGCCTCGCGCCCGGCGCTTGCAAGCCGCGCCGGTTTGAGGCGGACCGACCTTCCGTCAATGAAGCGCCTGTGCGGGCTCGATGAATTGTCGAAGCGGCGCGGCGCGCCGGCGGCGGGCCGCGTTTCGGCGTAATAGAAAACGCGCGAGGAGCGGGCGCGAACGCCCGAACGCGCCGATGATTGCGGCGCGACAAGGTCAAAAGCCGGCTCCTGGGGCGCGGTCGCCGGATCGTCCGCCTCCAGATAGATCGCGAGCGGATCGGCGCAGCGATTGACGATCTCGATCTCGCGTCCCAGCACGAACAGCTCGCCGACCGCATCGCCGAAAGCGTCCGCCTCTTCTTCCATGGCGGCCTTGCCGGCGGCGTAGCGCGGGCTTTCGCAATAATCATCGCCATGACTGGCGCGAAGGGCGCGATGCTGCAAATGATGCTTCATCTCATGCGCGAGCGTCGCATTGAGAACGAGCGCTTCTTTTTCGGCGGCGTATTTGGCGTCGAGAAGGATGATGTCGCTGGCGCAGGACGCCGCCGCGACAGGCCCGCCGGCGGCGACGAGATCGCAAAAGCCGATGCGGACGGGCGAAAACTCGTCCTTGCGGAAGACGCCCATCGCGTCGAGCGCGGCGACGCTTCGGGCGATCGGCGCCGCATAGGCGCCGAAAGGCGCGGCGCGCGCGTCGCACGCTGCAAGGAGCGATTGCGGCAATTCATCCGCAATCATCGGTTCGGCCCCGGCCGGCGCATGCGCCGCAAGGAAAACGAGCGCAATCGCGCTCCATTCCTGTTTCCTGAAATGCGCGATGACGCGGCGGAGGATCATGGAAGCCTTTCGTGATGTTCCAGCATCAGCAATTCGAAGGTTCCGAATTCATAGCGTGCGCGGCCGTCGGCGATTTCCGCCGGCTCTTTCGCGCCGGCCATGACCGCCTCGAACCCGTCGCGCACTTTGACGAGTTCGTCCGGCGCGCTGAAGGGTTCGTTATGCGCGCCGTAGACAGCGTTGAGGTCGGGCGCGAGGGCCGCGAGCCGCGCGATGGAGACGCGATAGGCGCTAAGATCCGTTTCCGGCGCGAAGAGCCAGATCGGCCCCTTGTAATAAGTGTCGCCGGTGAAAAGACGCCCGTTCTCGCGATCCAAAAGCGCGATCGAATCGGGCGTGTGGCCGGGGATGGCGAGCACATCAAAGGCGACGCCGCCGAGATCGATCCGCGTTCCCTCGCCGACGCGCGCGGTCGGCGCGAACGGCTTTGTATGATGATTTTCTTCCGTCACGCCGTTCGGCAGGCTCGCGCAGAGCGCCGCCTTGCTCGCCTCCTCGCGCACGATGGCGTTCGGGAGACCCTTCGCACGTTCGTCCGTAAACGGCGTATCCGGCGCGAGAACGTCATCGAAGCGCCAATGATCGCCGACGTGATCCAGATGGCTGTGGCTGGCGAGCGCCGTCACCGGCAGCGACGTCAGCCGGTCGACGACCGCCTTGATGTCGCCGATGCCGTTGCCGCTGTCGAAGAGGAGCGCGCGGTCCTTCCCGACGATCAGGTAGTTGATGACTTCCTGCCACTGATAGGGTTCGGCGATCGCGTAGAGATCGTCGTCAAGCCGATAGACCTCGAACCATGAATCGCCTGCGTCGAGCTTTTCAAAGGACGCCCAGCCGGGCCGCGGCAGTTCGGAACAGAATTCAGGCTTATCCGCCGCGCCGCTCTTTTCCT
>CALAZI010000190.1 GCA_937895955.1 uncultured Alphaproteobacteria bacterium
GGCAGTCGCAAATCTGGGAGGCGCTGAAGAACGGCTATAATCGCGAGCCCTATCATATTCGCCGCCTCTTGACTGAAGGCGCCGTCCGCGCGGGCGACAGGCGGGCGCGATTCATCGGCATCGACGCCTATGAAGCCGCCGGCGGAACAATTCTCCGCGATCTCTTCTCCGACGCCGATGACGGCTGGCTTCAGGATGCGGGGCTCCTCGGTCGCCTCGTCGCCGAAAAGCTTGAGGCTTGCGCCGCCGACATTCGCGCCGAGGGCTGGAAATGGGTCGAGGCCGCCGTCGACTTCCCCTACGGCCACACTTTCGGTTTGCGCCGCATTGAGGGCGAACGTGCGCCCCTCACCGGCGACGAGCAGCAAGCCCATGACGCGCTCAAGGGCGAGTTCGACGCGCTGCAGGACCAGTATGAAAGCGTCGAGGAGCTGCCCGAACAGGCCGACAAGCGCCTCGGCGCCCTCGAAGCCGCGATTGAGGCGATCGACGAACGCCCGTTCCAGTTTCCGCTTGAGGAGATCGCCCGCGCCGGCGCCTTCGTCAGTCTCGACCCGTCGGGCGCGCTGCGTATAGAACGCGGCTTCGTCAGGCCCGAAGACGAGGCGCCTGTCGAAGGCGCGGCAGTTTCCGAAAACGGCGACATTAACGCCGCAGATGATCCTGAGGCGGAAGCTGCGGAAACGACGGACGCCGCCGATCATTCTAGCGACGATTTGGACGAGGAACCAGGCCGCACGCTCCCGGATCGCCTGCTCATCGAACTGACCGAGTGGCGGACGCTGGCGCTTCGCGATGCGCTCGCCAGGCGCCCAGAAATCGCCTTCATCGCGGCGTTGCATACGCTCTGTCTCGATCTCTTCTATACCCATCGCGGCGCAAGCTGCGTCGATATCGCCGCGCGGCAGTGCGTTCTACGGAGCGGCGCCGCGGGCCTTTCCGACAGCGCAGCGGCGGCGTCGATCGACGCGTGCCATCAGGCATTCGCCGATCTCCTTCCGGGCGACCCCGTTGCCCTCTGGGACGCGCTGTTATCAATGGAAGAATTCGCCCGCTCGACGCTGTTCGCGCATTGCGTCGCGCTCACCGTCGACGCGGTGTTCAGGCCCTATGACCGCCGCTCAGCCTCACTCGCCCATGCGGATGTTCTCGCAAGCGCGATCGACCTCGATCTCAACGCAGCTGGCTGGAAACCGACGGCGGATGGGTATTTCCTGCGCGTCTCGAAAGCGCAGATCCTCGACGCCGTGCGTGAGGCGAAAGGCGAGGACGCGGTGGCGCGCCTTGAAGCCCTCAAAAAGCCCGACATGGCTGCGGCGGCGGAGGAACTGCTTCGTGAATCCACCTGGCTGCCGACGGTCATGAGAACGATCGATCGCAATGTTCCGGCGGAGGTAAACTCGTCACATTGCGACGACGCTCCGAACGCTGACCATAAGTCAAGGACGCCTGCCGAGTATGACGATCTCTCGGCGTCGGCTGTGATCGCAGCGGAGTAACCGCGTCTCAATCCTTAGTCCGGGGCCCGCCCGTAAGGCGGGCCCTTTTTCATGGGGAATGGTCATGCCGGAAACGAGCGCGGAAATCTCGCGCCGCCTCGCGATGCGCGCCGAGGAAGTCTGCCGGCGCTATCTTCCCAATGGAAAGCGCATCGGCGCTTACTGGATCGCCGGCGATGTTCGCGGCGCGAAGGGCAGGAGCCTTTATGTGCGGATTGTTGGACCAACGTCCGGTAAGGGAGCCGCCGGAAAATGGGCGGACGCGGCGACGTCGGAGCATGGCGATCTATTGGATTTGATCGCAGGAACCTGCCACCTTACCAATCATCGCGACGTTCTTAATGAAGCGCGGCGGTTCCTGAAACTTCCGGCGGATGATCAACCAGAGTTTTTTCAAAATACGCGTCGGAAGTCCGCGGTGTCCGCGCAACGGCTGTTCGCCGACTCGGCGCCGATCGCCGGCACGATTGCGGAAACCTATCTTCGATCGCGCGGCGTCACGGATATCGCCGGGCTCCAGTCGCTGCGCTTTCATCCGCGCTGCTATTATCGCTCCGACGCGCAATCGGCAGGTGAACGCTGGCCGACGCTGATCGCGGCCGTCACCAACCTTGACGGAAACATCACAGGCGTGCAACGCACCTATCTTCAGCGCGACGGTTCGGCGAAGGCGCCGCTCGCAACGCCGCGCAAGGCGATGGGCCTCCTCGCCGGCAACGCTGTCCGGTTCGGCGTGGCGCGCGATATCATGGCGGTTGGCGAGGGCGTCGAGACCGTTTTGTCGCTGCAATGTCTGATGCCTTCATTGCCGATGGCTGCCGCGCTATCCGCGCAAAATCTCGGCGCCTTTCAAATCCCGACGGCGCTGAAACGACTCTACATCGCCGCCGATCGCGACGAGGCCGGCATGCGCGCGTTCGGGCATCTTTGCCAACGCGCAATGGAGCAGGGCGTTGACGCGGTCATCCTTCTGCCCATCCTCAAGGACTTCAACGACGACCTGTTGCAAGCCGACCGCACGGCGATGACGGTTTCGCTCGCCGCGCAGCTCGATCCGAAGGATCGCGCGTGCATCTCGCCCGGCGCTGATCGACGACGCCGTTAGAGCGGGCCGTGCCGCCATCGCAAGATCGTCAGCGCCAGCATCATGCTCGTCTTTGCTCAGCGCGCCCCACGCGGCCGTCAAGGTTGGGCGACTGGGCCGGAAGCGGCGCGGCGCCGCAAGGACGGGCCGCGGGTTTCTTCCCCTGGCGGATGATTAACACCGTCGCCGCTTCGCTCTGCTTCATTCGCGAGCCGCCATTCCTCGCGGAACAACAAACCCGGGGCTCGTCCTCCTCCGCTTCGCTGCGGCCCCGTTTGCGGTCTCGAGCGAAAGGCTCGAGCCGGCATTTCAACGTTGAACGACGGGTGCGGCCCCGCGCCGCTTCCGGCTGATCCCGCCCCATGAAGGGCCGCGCGGGGTGCGCGGCTTCAAGAGAGACGAGGATCACGCTTATGCTGACCGACATCGACCATGGCGCCGACACCGACATCGACAATACGGTGCAAGCCGTTTCGCCGACCGCGCATCTTCTCGACGAATTGCAGCTCTTCGGCTGGAGGCCGCACGGCGATGAGCCGGATCCAAGGCCCTTGCCCGACGCCGCCCGCGCCGAGGGCGCCGTCGCCGACATGGTCGACGCGCTGGTCGCGACTTTGTCCGATACGCGGCTCGAAGGCGATCTCGAAAGCCTTCTCTGGTCGCTCGTCTTTCTCTTTCATCGCCACGTCGGCGTCGTCGAGCGCACGCTCGACCGCAACGAACAGGAGCAACGCAGGAGCCAGCGCGATCAGGACGGCTCCGAAATCCGCTCCGTAGAGCTTGAACGCCTCACCGCGCACGGCGTCACGCTCATCGAACGGCGCAACGCCTTCGAGTTCATGCGCGATGTCGCCGCCCAGCGTTTTGAGGCCGAAATTGGGCATGGCTGGAAGCCGCGCGCCGGATCGCTCATTTGCCGCAACGACTCAACGCCGCCGCTCACCTCCGCCATCATCGACAGCCGCGACTTCATCGCCGCCAAGCGCCGCGCCGAGATCGAACCGCTAACACCCTCTGGAGCGAAGATCGCCTTCGCCGGAGGTCCTGACTTCAATGACGTCGCTGCCATCTGGGCCGCGCTCGACCGTGTCCGCGCCAAGCACCCCGACATGGTGCTTCTCCATGGCGCTTGCCCGCGTGGCGCCGAGAAGATCGCCGCCTCATGGGCCGACGCGCGCAAGGTCGCGCAAATCCTCTTCAAGCCGGACTGGACACGCCACGCCAAGGCCGCGCCGTTCAAGCGCAATGACGAACTCCTCAAGGTCCTGCCCATCGGCCTCGTCGTCTTCCCCGGCTCGGGCGTCACCGACAATCTCGCCGACAAGGCCAAGCGCCTCGGCATTCCCCTGCTCGATCACCGAAGGTGATCGGGGCAGCTAATGTCGCAAAACTTCCTTTTGCTGACGTCAAGCCAAACACAACCGAATGCGCCGGCAAGCAGACCTCTCGGCCGAGAGGATTTACGTCTCGGAGGCGGACCGGTTCGAGCACACGCATGAAACGAGGCTTTGGCTCGCTTCAATCCCTGTTGTCGAGCGTGATCGCCATTCCCAGATTGACGCACAATAGACATGTGCGGCGACTGACGCTTCGAGCGGTTAGTACGCAAACGCTCGTCGACTTGCCAACGAGCGAGCCAATGGCCCGCGAGTTGCTTAACAGAACGCTAACTGAGACGTCTTAACATGGTTAAACTGTCAAAGGGCAAGCGACGTGGCCGCGCGGGGAAAAATAGAGTCTCATGGTATGGGGGGCGCTGCTTTGCTTCTGGCTGTCTCCGCCTGCGCGTCCGATCCGGTCAAGTTTGCATCGGCATTGCCGCCGTCGCTTGAGACCCGGCTCAAAGTCGACGACATCGCCGCGGCGTCCACGTCATCGGTCTCGCTCTCTGACGGTCTTGACGAAAAGGAAGCGGTCGCGCTGGCGCTTCGCAACAGTCCCTCCTTTCGAGCCAGCCTTGCCGATCTCGGGCTTGCAGAAGCGGACGTCTTCGACGCGATGAGACCCGCGAACCCGACGCTGCAGCTGATCGATCCCGTCGGGACCGGCGTCCTTGAAGGCGCAATTTCCATTCCGATTGACCTTTTGAGACGGCCTGCGCGCGTTGCGGCCGCAAAGGCGATCCTTAAAAAGGCGACATTCGACCAGATTCAGGCCGGCCTTACGCTCGCTCGCGATGTACGCAGCCAATTCGCCGTGGTCTGCGCTGCGGACGAACGCGCAACGGCGCTCGCCAACGATGCGCAGGCCTTGAACGGGATTGCGCGGATTTTGCAAGTGAAGGCCAGCCTTGGACGCGGGACCGGGCTCGACGCCGCCGCGGCGCGCGCAGCCGCCCTTGATCGCCAATCGGACGCGGATATCGCCGCTGCGGACGCTCAGGCCGCCCGGACCGTGCTTTCGGCGCTCATAGGAGCGGATGTCGGCGCCATCAAACTCCTCCCGCTGCCGCTCGCCCTCGACCCGGCGTCGGTCCCGGCGCGCGACGCCTTGCTCAAGGCGGCGCTCGAGACTCGCCCCGATGTCGTCGCGGCTGATCTCGCGGTCGAGGCTGCCGCGAAGAATCGTAGCGGCGCGTTTCTCGACGTGCTGAAGCCCGGCGCCTATGTCGATCTCGGCCAGGAAAAGGGCGAAGACCTCAAGATCAGCGGCGGCGGCGCGATCGATGTTCCGATCTTCAATCAGGGTCAGGGCGCCCAAAAGCGCGCCGACGCCGTTCTGAAGCGCGCGCTCGCGGAGCGCGACGGCGTGCGCTTGCGCATAAACGCGGAAATCATCTCGGCGCATGACGCGTTGGTCTCAGCTTTGTCCGCGCTCAACCGCATTGAAAGCGACCTCATTCCGGCGGCCGAACGGAGCGCCGTCTTCACGCGGCAGTCCTTCGATCTTGGCCGCGCGCCGTTGGCGGACGTCTTGACCGCGCAGCGCGCTTTGAACGCGGCGCATATCAAGCGTGCGGACGCGGCGGCTTCCCTCAGGCGCTCGATCGCCGCTCTGAACTACAGCGCGGGACGCGAGCTTTTCTCGACGACGCCCGCCGCATTGGAGAAACAATGACCCTCAATCGGTATTTGGCGGCGTGCGCCGCGCTGTCGGCTCTTGTGTCGTGCAGCGGCGAAAAGACCGCGCCGGCGACCCACTCGCCATCGAAGGTCGAAAACGGCGTGCCGGAATCGGCGCTGACGACGGTGACGTTGACGCCCGAAGCGGAACGGCGCCTCGGCGTTACGACGGCAGCCGTCGACGTCAGATCGGCGCCGAATATGCGTGCCTATGCCGGCGTCGTCGGCGCGGCGCCAGGCGCGAGCGCCGTCGTCGCCGCGCCGTTCGCCGGCGTCGTCGCCGCTGGCGAGGCCGGACTATTAACGCCCGGTTCGGCTGTCGAACGCGGACAATCGATTCTCCTGCTGCGCGGCGTCGCGACGCAGACAAGCGGCATCAGCCCGGCGGAAGAAATTCGCGTCCGGAAGATCGAATTGGACAACGCAAAGGCGCGACGTCGCCGTACGGCCGAGCTTGTCGCGGCAGAGGGCGCGAGCGAAGAAGAACTAGAAGCGGCGAGCGCCGACGTTGCGCGCGCGCAAGCGGCTTACAACAGCGTCAATG
>CALAZI010000191.1 GCA_937895955.1 uncultured Alphaproteobacteria bacterium
TATCTGCGCCACTACGCGACCTTGAGCCTAGAGACCAAGGTTGTACAGGACGACGAAACGGCGCGCGTTGAAGTGCACAGAAAACCGTTGGGTGTCGTCGTCGGGATCGTCGCGTGGAATTTTCCGCTTGTCCTCGCCGCGTGGAAAATCGGACCGGCGCTTGTCGCCGGCAATACGATCGTCTTGAAACCCGCCCCGACAACGCCGGTCGCGACGCTGCGCCTCGCAGCCTTGATCAAGGATGTCGTTCCGCCGGGCGTCGTCAATGTCATCGCTGATGAAAACGATCTCGGTCCGGTTCTCACCAGTCATCCCGACGTCGCGAAAGTCTCGTTCACAGGCTCGACCGACACCGGCAAGAAAATCATGAAGAGCGGCGCCGATACGTTGAAGCGGCTGACGCTCGAACTCGGCGGCAATGACGTCGCGATCGTTCTCGACGACGTCAACGTCAAGGACGTAGCGCCGAAAATCTTCGACGCCGCCATGTTGAATTGCGGTCAGGTGTGCATGGCCGCAAAGCGCATCTTCGTTCAGGACGCCATCTATGACGACATGGCGAACGCCATGGCGGCGATCGCCAAGGAGGCTGTCGTCGATGACGGGTCAAAGCAGGGAACGCGCGTCGGACCGCTGCAGAACAAAATGCAGTTCGAGAAAGTGAAAGGCATTCTGGAAAGCGCGAAGAAGGAAGGCGCGACCGTCGTCGGCGGGGAAAGCGGCGGCCGCGCCGGCTATTTCATCAAGCCGGCGATCGTGACGAACGTGAAGGAAGGCAACCGCATCGTCGATGAAGAGCAGTTCGGCCCCGTCATTCCGCTGATCCGGTTCAAGAGCGATGATGAAATCGTCGCCCGCGCCAACGCTTCGCCCTATGGGCTCGGCGGATCGGTGTGGTCGTCGAATTTCGATCGCGCTCGCAGGATCGCAGAAGATATCGACGCCGGCACGGTGTGGATCAATCAGCACATCACGATCGGGCCGCATATTCCGATGGCCGGCTCAAAACAGTCAGGCATCGGCGTCGAACAAAGTCTCGAAGGCCTGTCGGAGTTCACGCAGATTCGCGTGCTTAATATGGCGAAAGCCTAAAGCGTCTTTAGATTCAGGAGAAAAATCACATGAAGCGGTTCATCGCTTTTTCGGCCGCCGCTGCGATCGCATTCGGAGCGGGCGTCGCATATGCTGAGTCGATTGAAGACATGTGCCTGCGCGTCTCTGAGGAGTGGGGAACCGAAGGCGACGTCGCCGCGCAATGCTCCTGCCTCGCGGATGAGGCGGCGGGCGATTCCGCCGTGGAGGAGGAGCTTCGCTCGCTCGCTGACAGCTATTCGAATGACGAAGAGGCTTACGACGCGGCGAGCGATGCGACGAAATCGGCCTTCGACGCCTGCTCGGTAGACAGCTGATTGATGGCGGTCGCCGACGCCTATTTAGCCTCAAGGCGCGCTTTTGAATGGCGGCGTCCCGAGCGGTTTAATTTCGTTCGGGACGTCATTGACGCGCGCGCTGCGAATGATGGCGCGGCGATTGCGCTCCATTGGAGATCGGCGGACGGCGAAGAGGCGATAATTTCTTTCGCCGAATTGAAACGGCGCGCCAACGCGGCCGCCGGATTTCTTTCATCGCTCGGCTTGAAGCGCGGCGATATCGTTTTGCTCGTCCTCTCCCGCGAACAGGCCTGGTGGGACATCATTCTGGGTTGTTTGCAGCTCGGCGCGATCGTCTCGCCGGGAACGACGCAATTGATGAAAAAGGATTTCGCCTTTCGGCTGGAAGCGACAAAGGCTGCGGCGATCATCACCAATTCGGCCTGCGCGCCGCGCGCCGACGAAGCGATCGGGGCGACCGGCTGGTCAGGCGAGAAAATCATCGTCGACGCGGAACGCCTGGGATGGCTTCGCTACGACCGTGCGGCGGCGGCGCCTTTGACCGATTGCGCCGACACAAAAGGGGATGACGAAGCGCTTGTCTATTTCACCTCAGGCACGACCGGCAATCCCAAAATGACGGTGCATGGCTGCGCCTATCCGCTCGGCCATGAGACGACGGGAAAATTCTGGCTGCGCGCCGGCCCGGGCGATCTCGTCTGGAATATTTCCGACACCGGATGGGCGAAAGGCGCATGGTCTTCATTATTCGCGCCATGGCTTTGCGGCGCCGGACTGTTCGCGCTTCATGCGGACGCCGTCGATCCTGCGCGCGTTCTCGACTCGCTTGAAAATTATCCCGTGACCGTTCTCTGCGCGCCGCCGACCGCCTATCGAATGCTCGTGAAGCAGCCGCTTGATCAGCGCAAGTTCAAAAAACTCAGACATTGCGTCAGCGCAGGCGAACCGCTTAATCCGGAAGTCATCGAGATCTGGCGCGAGAAAACGGGGCATCAGATCTGCGAAGGCTACGGGCAGACGGAAACGGTTATTCTTTGCGGCGTCTTCGACGGCATGGCGGTGAAGCCGGGATCAATGGGTTTGCCTGCGCCAGGCGTTGATCTTGACGTCATTGACGACAACGGCGCGAGGCTTGGCGCCGGCGTTGAGGGCGATGTTGCGGTTTCTCTCGCTCCGCCGCCGATGGGGCTTTTTCTCGGATACAGGAACGATGAGGAGCGCACGGCGGCGACGCGGCGGGGCGAGTGGTATTTGACCGGCGATCGCGCCTATCGCGACGAGGACGGGTATTTTTGGTTTGTTGGTCGCGGCGATGACGTCATCATATCCGCCGGCTACCGCATCGGCCCGTTTGAAGTTGAAAGCGCGTTGATTGAACATCCTGCCGTCGTTGAATCCGCCGTCGTCGCAAGTCCTGATGAGACGCGCGGCGAAATCGTCAAGGCTTTTGTCGTTTTGACGAAGGGGACGCCGGCAAGCGATGATCTTGTTCGCGAATTGCAAGATCATGTGAAGCGCGTGACTGCGCCGTACAAATATCCGCGCAAGATAGAATTCGTCGAAAGCCTGCCGAAAACGATCAGCGGCAAAATAATCCGAAAGGAATTGCGCGAGCGTGAATGGAAAGGGAAGGGCGCTCATGGGTGAGGCTTATGCGCCGCTGCTCGACGACAGCGAACGGCTTTCCGGGGCGGATCTTTCCGCGCTCCAACTGAACCGTCTTCGGGCGTCATTGTCGCACGCCTATGCGAACGCGCCGCATTACCGCGCAGCGTTCGACGCGGCTGGCGTCAAGCCGGCCGACCTGACGTCGCTTTCCGGCCTGGCGAAGTTCCCGTTCACGACGAAGCAGGATTTGAGGGACAACTATCCGTTCGGTTTCTTCGCCGTGCCGCGCGAAGAGGTGGTGCGCGTGCACGCCTCATCCGGCACGACCGGCAAGCCAACCGTCGTCGGCTATACGAAAAAGGATATCGAGACTTGGTCTACGGTCGTTGCGCGCTCGATCCGTGCGGCCGGCGGGCGGCCCGGAATGAAGGTTCATATCGCTTACGGCTACGGGCTTTTCACCGGCGGGCTCGGCGCCCATTACGGCGCGGAGGCTCTCGGCTGCACCGTCATTCCGATGTCGGGCGGGCAAACGGAAAAGCAGGTGCAGCTTATTTGCGACTTCGAGCCTGACATCATCATGGTGACGCCGAGCTACATGCTGGCGATCCTCGATGAGTTCCGGCGGCAGGGGCTTGATCCTAGAAAATCCTCGCTAAAGATCGGCATCTTCGGCGCCGAGCCCTGGACCGATGCGATGCGCAAGGAAATCGAAGAGGCGTTCGCAATCGACGCGGTCGACATTTACGGGCTATCCGAAGTGATGGGCCCAGGCGTCGCCAATGAATGCGTCGAGACCAAAGACGGCCTCACCATCTGGGAGGATCATTTCTATCCGGAGATTATCAATCCGGAGACCGGCGAGGTTCTTCCCGACGGCGAATTGGGCGAACTTGTCTTCACATCGCTCACAAAGGAGGCGATGCCGATCATCCGTTACAGGACGCGCGATCTGACACGCATCTTGCCGGGAACGGCGCGGGTGATGCGACGGATGGAACGCATTTCCGGGCGCACGGACGATATGATGATCATTCGCGGCGTCAATGTGTTTCCGACCCAGATCGAGGAGCAGATCCTCAAGGAGTCGGCGCTGGCGCCGCATTATGTTCTTGAGATCACCCGGCCCGGCCGCATGGACGAGCTGAAAGTCGTCGTCGAGGCGCGCGCGGGCGCGTCAGCCGATGAGATCGCTGCGGCGTCAAAATCCTTGAAGCATCACATCAAGACGATGATCGGCATCTCAACCGCCGTCGATATTGTTCCGCCGGGCGGCGTCGAGCGATCCCTCGGCAAGGCGAAGCGGATCAGGGATTTGCGGGGCTGACGGCCGGCTTTACATGTCAGGGCGGCCGCATTAAATACCCCGTATAGGGTATCCATATGATCACGTCCGAAACGAAGACCGCCGCCGCCAAACGGCTCGCCCGCATCGAAGGCCAGGTTCGCGGCGTCGCCCGCATGGTCGAGGAAGGCCGGTATTGCATCGACGTCGTCCGGCAGATTCAGGCGATCAAGGCGGCGCTCTCCGGTCTCGAAACCGTCATTCTCGACGATCACATCGACACTTGCGTCGAGGTTGCGTTGAAAGGCGACAATGTCGGCAAGCGGCGGGAGAAGGTCGAAGAGCTTGTCGCCGTTCTGGCCGGCAAGAAGCGCTGAGCCGTAATCAGAGACCGCTTGGACTGCGTTGCAAGCTGGCGGCCGACGCTGGGGACGGCTACACGCTTTTTGATCAATCGGCGAGCGTGGAGCGTCAATGCCCGTCTTCAAGAGCGACATCGATGTTCGATCTGAAGCCTTCGCGGCGAATAGGGCGGCGCATCTTCGCCTGATTGAAGATTTCCGCAGTCTTGAACAGAAGATTGTCGCCACATCGGCGCGCGCGAAAGCGAAATTCGAAAAGCGGGGCCAGCTCTTGCCGCGCGACCGGCTGGCGCTCGTCCTGGATCGCGGCGCGCCGTTTCTCGAACTGTCGACGCTCTGCGGCTATAAAATGCATGACGACGACGGCGATCATAACATTTCCGGCGGCGGCGGCATCGCGGGCATCGGGTTTATTTCCGGCGTGCGCTGTCTCGTCAGCGCGTCGGATTCAGGGATCAAGGGCGGCGCGGCGACGCCGATGGGCGTTCACAAGGCGTTGCGCGCGCAGGAAATCGCGCTCAAGCAAAAACTCCCCGTCGTGCAGTTGATCGAAAGCGCCGGGGCCAATCTTTTCCGCCAGTCGGAAATGTTCGTGCCGGGTGGACAGACTTTCGCCAATCTTGCGCGGCTTTCGGCCGCCGGCTGTCCCGTCATTTCCGTCGTCCACGGCTCCTCGACAGCAGGCGGCGCCTATCAGACGGGGTTATCGGACTATGTCGTCGTCGTGCGCGGGCGCTCGAAAGTGTTTCTCGCCGGCCCGCCGCTCTTGAAGGCCGCGACAGGCGAAATCGCAACAGATGAAGACCTAGGCGGCGCGGAGATGCACTATCACGTCTCCGGCACGGCGGAATATATGGCTGAAAACGACGCCGACGGGCTGAGGATCGCGCGCGAGATCATCGCCAAATTGCAATGGAACAAAGAACAGGCCGCGAAGACGCGCTCTTACCGCGAACCGCTTTTCGATCCTGAGGAAATACTTGGCGTTACGCCTGCCGATTACAGAATGCCTTATGACGTTCGTGAAAATATCGCGCGCATCGTTGACGCTTCCGACATGCTCGGCTTCAAGGACGGATATGGCGCGGCGACGGTTTGCATCCACGCCGAAATCGCCGGTCATGCGGTCGGGATCATTTCAAATAACGGCCCCATAGACGCCGACGGCGCCGCGAAAGCGGCGCAGTTCATTCAGCTTCAGTGTCAGGCGGGAACGCCTGTCATTTTCCTGCAAAATACGACCGGCTATCTCGTCGGGACGGACGCCGAACAGCGCGGCATCATCAAGCATGGCAGCAAGATGATACAGGCGGTCACCAATATGACCGTGCCGAAAATCACGATGCATATCGGCGCTTCCTTCGGCGCCGGCAATTACGGCATGTGCGGGCGCGCTTTCGATCCCGCCTTCATTTTCGCCTGGCCGAACAACCGGATCGCCGTCATGGGCGGCGAACAGGCGGCGAAGACGATGCGCATTGTCGGCGAGGAGGGCGCGCGAGCGCGCGGCGAGGAGCCGAACGCCGCCTATTTCGACGCCATGGCGAAGACGATCATCGATAAATATGACGAGGAGAGCCAGGCGCTTTTCGCCACAGCGCGGCTCTGGGATGACGGCCTCGTCGATCCGCGCGATACGCGCAAGGTCCTCGCCTTTTGTCTCGATACGGTGAAGGAAGCCGAGGAACGCCGGTTGCGCCCGAATGTCTTCGGCGTTGCGAGGATGTGACGATGACACTTCCCCAGCCGGTCGATATTCTGCTTGAACGGCGCAAGTCGACATTGATTGCGACGCTCAACCGACCACAGGCCAAGAACGCGCTGAACGCCGCCATAGTCGACAGCCTTTTTTCTCTTTGCGACTGGCTTAATGAAAACCGCGATATTCGCGCATTCGTCTTGCGCGGCGCCGGCGGAACGTTTTGCGCCGGCGGCGACATCAAGGAATTCGCATCGCAATTGATGGCGGCCGAGCCTGCGCCCGGCGAAGCTGACCCGATCGAGACCGGCAACCGCCGTTTCGGCGATCTTCTCTTGAAGCTGGATGCTCTGCCGCAAGTCGTCGTCAGCGTGATTGAAGGCGCGGCGTTCGGCGGCGCGATGGGATTTGTCGCGACCAGCGATGTCGCCATTGCGGCGTCGGACGCGAAATTCTCCTTATCGGAAACGACCCTCGGCCTGCCGCCGGCGCAGATCGGCCCTTTCGTCGTCAGAAAGATCGGTCTCTTTAACGCGCGGCGTCTCGCCCTGACGGGCGCCCGCTTCGGCGCTGAGGAAGCCTCGCGCGTCGGCCTTGTCGATCTCATCGTTGCGCCGAATGACATTGAACGCGCGCTGACATCGACATTGAATGATATCGGACGCTGCGAGCCGGGCGCGATCGCTGCCACGAAGCGCATAGTCAACAATGCGGCGCGCAGCGTCGATCCGCGTGAGCTTGACGCCGCTGCGAAGGAATTCGCGAAATGCCTGCGCGGCGCCGGGCGCATCGGCGCCGCCGCCTTTGCACAGAAACAGGCGCCTTCATGGGTTGAAACCTATCTGGAGCGGTCGCAAGCATGAAAGCGATCCGAAAGCTGCTAATCGCCAATCGCGGCGAAATCGCTGTTCGCATCATGAAAACGGCGAAATCGCGGGGCGTCAGGACCGTCGCTGTTTATTCGGACGCCGATGCGAATGCGATGCATGTCCGCTGCGCCGATGAAGCGGCGCGCATTGGCCCCGCCGAAGCCGCGCAAAGCTATCTCAAGATCGACGCGATCATTGACGCCGTTAAAAGAACCAGGGCCGATGCTGTTCATCCCGGTTACGGCTTTCTGTCCGAGCGCGCCGCCTTTGCGCAAGCGTGTGAAGCGAACGGGATCATTTTTATCGGTCCGCCCGCGTCCGCAATCGAGGCGATGGGCGACAAGGCGGAATCAAAGCGTCGCATGATCGCCGCCGGCGTACCGTGCATTCCCGGCTATCAGGACGAAGAACAGTCCGATTCGCGGCTTATCAAGGAGGCTGAGAAGATCGGCTTTCCGGTGATGCTGAAAGCGTCAGCCGGCGGCGGCGGGCGCGGGCAGCGCATCGTCTTTGAACGGGAAGAGCTGAAAGAGGCTATCGCCTCGGCGCGGCGCGAATCGGAAAGCGCTTTCGGCGACGGTCGATTGATCATCGAGAAGGCCGTCGTCGGCGCGCGCCATGTTGAAATTCAGGTGATGGCGGACGCGCACGGCGCTTGCCTCTATCTCGGCGAGCGCGATTGTTCTCTTCAACGTCGTCGACAGAAAGTCATTGAAGAAGCGCCGTCGCCGGCGATCACGCCCGATATTCGTAAGCGCATGGGCGAGGCGGCGGTTGAGGCGGCGCGCGCGGTCGATTACCGCAATGCCGGCACGGTCGAGTTCCTGTTCGATCCGGCGTCGAAGGAATTTTATTTCCTTGAAATGAACACGCGCCTGCAGGTCGAGCACCCCGTCACTGAAATGACGACCGGGCTTGATCTTGTCGCCATGCAGTTTGACGTCGCGGAAGGAAAGAAACTCCCCATTTCTCAGAAAGACGTCAATTTAAGCGGGTGGGCGATTGAGGCGCGTCTTTACGCCGAGGACCCGTCTTCGGGTTTCCTGCCGCAATCGGGGCGGATCGCCCTTTGGTGTCCGCCCACATCGGCGCGCGTCGACGCCGGCACTGCGGAGGGCGATCAAGTCTCGACGTTTTATGATCCGATGGTCGCTAAGATCATCGCGCATGGACAAACGCGCGACGAGGCGCAGGCGAAACTCGTTGCGGCGCTGAAAGACACGATAATGCTCGGCGTTCCGAACAATCGCGATTTCCTGATAGAACTCATCGAGGATGAGGCGTTCGCAAAGGGCGATGCCGCAACCGATTACATTGAGAAAAATCTTGATAGGCTGACCGAGCGAAAATCGCCGGGCGGCGATGCGGCCTTCGCGATTGTCGCCGCCGCGTTGGTCGATCGCCCATTCGGCGATTTGCTGACGGGGTGGAACTCGCGCGGCGCCGGGCGCTTTCCGTTGCGGTTAGCGGCGGGAGACGGCGAAACGATCAATGCGGAAGCGAGCGTCGCCGGAAATCGCGTCGCTGTTTCGAACGGCGATGGATCATTCGCGATTAGCGTCGTTTCAAAAGATGAACGAACAATCATTTTCCGCGATGAAAACGGGGAAGGGCGCGCCTTCTTCGCCCGCAACGGTGATGCAGTCGACATTGACTGCAACGGCGCGTCGGCGCGCTATACGGATCTCGCGCTTGCGCCTGTCGAAGGCGCCGGCGCAGGCGAAGACGTCGTCAGGGCGCCGATGGCCGGCGCAGTGACCACAGTCGCCGTAAAGCCCGGCGACAAGGTGAAAAAGGGCCAAGCCGTCGCGACTATCGAAGCGATGAAAATGGAACACCAGTTGAAAGCCCCGCGTGACGGCGTCGTTGCTGAAGTCCTCGTCAAACCGGGCGATCAGGCGGCGATCCGCGCGAAAATCGTCACGCTTCAACCGGAAGGGGAAGGCCATGTCTGACAAGGCGATCATCACTTGCGCGCTGACGGGCGTTCTCACCAACCCGAAACAGCATCCCGTGCCGGTGACGCCGGAGCAAATGGCGGCGGAAGCAAAGCGCGCCTTCGACGCCGGCGCCTCGATCATGCATGTCCATTATCGCGACCAGCGCGACGGCATGGGTCATCTGCCGACATGGGACCCGAAAATCTGCAACGAGATTAACGAAGCGATCCGCAGCGCCTGCCCCGGCGTCGTCATCAATATGACAACCGGTGTCGTTGGACCGGATTACGGCTATGTGCTTGATTATCTCCGCGCTTGCCGTCCGGAAATGGCGGCGTGCAACGCGGGCACGCTCAACTATCTCAAAACGAAAAAAGACGGCTCGTGGGCGTGGCCGCCGATGACCTTCGACAATCCGGTGTCGAAAGTGACCGACTTCATCAATGTGATGAAGGAAATCGGCGCCGTGCCGGAATTTGAATGTTTCGATGTCGGCATCGTGCGCTCGGTCGGCCTTTATATCGAAAACGGCATGACCGATCACGCAGACTATAATTTCGTGATGGGCGTCGCCTCGGGCATGCCGGCTGACCCCGACCTGCTGCCGCTGCTAGTCAAATACAAAAAGCCCGATTGTCCGTGGCAGGCGACGGTGATCGGCCGCGAGGATGTGTGGCCCGTTCATCGCCGCACGGCGGAGCTTGGCGGCAATCTGCGGACGGGGCTCGAAGACTGTTTCTATCTCCCGGACGGGGAGAAGGCGTCCTCCAATGGCGTCATGATCGAGGCGCTGGCGCGTTATGCGAAAGAGGCTGGCCGCGCCGTCGCCTCGCCCGCGGAAGCGCGCGCGATGATGGGGTTGGCGGCTTAACGCGCATTGCCGTTTCCGTTCATTCCGGCGAAAGCCGGAATCTGGATTTGCGATAATGCTTTCGATCCAATTGGCTGGATCCCGGCTTTCGCCGGGATGAGCGGATGAGTTTGGCGCCTTGGTTACCCGCCTGCATGGCTGCCTGCGTGATAAAATATCAATTGAAAAATCAAATATTATGAAATAGCCTCGGCCCGGGAAGGATAAGGGGCTGGCCGGATGGCGGAACGCTCATTCGCCAAGGAGGTCGAGCACCTCCGGATCGGGAACGGCGAAATTTTTCGCGGCGAGGGCATCCTCGCCGTGACGAAGGCGCTGCTGCAATCGGGCGTTTCCTATGTCGGCGGCTATCAGGGCGCGCCGATCTCGCATTTGATGGACGTCCTTTCCGACGCGCAGGAAATTTTGGGTGAGCTTGGCGTTCATTTCGAAGCGAGCGCGAGCGAAGCCGCGGCCGCGGCGATGCTCGCCGCATCCGTCAACTATCCGCTGCGCGGCGCCGTCACCTGGAAATCGACGGTCGGCACCAATGTCGCCTCCGACGCGCTTTCGCAGCTCGCATCAAGCGGCGTCACCGGCGGCACGCTCGTCATCATCGGCGAGGATTACGGCGAGGGCTCCTCGATCATGCAGGAGCGAAGCCACGCCTTCGCGATGAAGTCGCAAATGTGGCTCCTTGATCCGCGCCCCAATCTTCCCTCGATCGTCAACGCTGTCGAGCGCGGCTTTGAATTGTCCGAAGCGTCAAAGACGCCCGTTTTTCTCGAACTGCGCATCCGGGCGTGTCATGTCTACGGTTCTTTCGTCGCCAAAGATAATGTTCGTCCTTCATTCGGTTTAAAAGACGCGATGGAAAATCCGACGCGCGAATACAGCCGCGTCGTGCTGCCGCCGTCCAATTTCGTTCATGAAGTCGAAAAGGTCGAGAACCGCTGGCCGGCGGCTATCGCGTTCATCAAGAAGAACCGGCTGAATGAGTTCCTGGGCGGCGATCGCGGCGACATCGGCATCATCGTTCAGGGCGGTCTTTACAATACCCTTAATCGCGCGATGGAGCTTGCCGGTCTCGCCAACGCTTTCGGCGAAACCGATATCCCAATCTACTGCCTTAATGTGACTTATCCCCTTATTGACGAGGAAGTCCGCGGCTTCTGCCTCGACAAAAGAGCGGTGTTGCTCATCGAAGAGGGCCAGCCCGAATATATCGAACAAGCCGTCGAATCGATCCTACGCAAGGCGGATATCAAAACGAAAATCGTCGGCAAGGATGTTCTGCCGCGCGCCGGCGAATATACGAGCGCGATGATCCTCGATGGGTTGCGCAAATTTCTGTCCGCGCAGGCGCCGAAGATGTCATTGAAAGGCGCCGCGCCGCAACCCGATGCGGGAAAGGAAATTGCGGGCGCCGTGCCGCAACGCCCGGCCGGTTTCTGCACTGGTTGCCCCGAACGGCCGGTTTTCTCGGCGATGAAGCAGGTCGAAAAAGAGATCGGCAAGTTTCATGTCAGCTGCGATATCGGCTGCCATCTTTTTTCGATCCTGCCGCCATTCGACATCGGCAATACGACGATGGGCTACGGTCTTGGTTGGGCCGGCGCGTCGGCTTTCGGCGCGAAAGCCAAACAGCGAACCGTGTCGATGATGGGCGACGGCGGTTTCTGGCATAACGGATTGACCAGCGGCGTCGGCAACGCTGTTTTCAACAAGAACGACAATGTGCTGATCATTGTCGATAACGGCTATTCCGCAGCGACGGGCGGTCAGGACATTCTGTCATCGCGCGCGCCCAACAGGACCAAAAGCACGAACAATCCGATTGCGAGGGCCGTCAAGGGCGTCGGCGTCGATTGGGTCGAGGAGGTTCACACCTACGACATCGCCCGCATGAAGCGCGTTCTTAAGGACGCGATGACGACTGCGAGGAAAGGCCCGAAAGTCATCATCGCGCAGGCGGAATGCATGTTGAATCGCCAACGGCGCGAAAAGCCGCTGCGCGACAAGGCGATACGCGAAGGAAAGCGCGTCGTCCGCGCACGCTACGGCGTCGATCCGGACACCTGCACCGGCGATCACAGCTGCATCAGGATATCAGGGTGTCCGTCGCTCACCATTCGCGACAATCCCGACCCCCTTCGCGACGACCCTGTCGCCTATGTCAACAATGACTGCGTCGGATGCGGCGTTTGCGGCGAGAACGCGCATTCGGCGATCCTGTGCCCATCCTTCTATCGCGCCGAGCTCATCTACAATCCGAGCAGCCTCGACAGGGTTTTTGCCCGCTTGCGCGCCGCGGTCATCGGCTTTTTCCAGCGCAACGCCGATAAGCGCCGCGCGAAATATGCATTTGGAGACGCTGAATGACCGCGCGGCCGATCAAGATCGCGGTGATGGCGCTCGGCGGACAGGGCGGGGGCGTTCTCGCCGACTGGATCGTCAAGGCGGGCGAGCGCGCCGGATATATTGCGCAGTCGACATCCGTTCCGGGCGTCGCCCAGCGCACCGGCGCGACAATTTATTATATCGAGCTTTTTCCCAATTCCGTCGCTGAAGAGAAGGGCGCCGCGCCTATTCTCGCGTTGATGCCGGCGCCTGGCGATGTCGATATCGTCATCGCCGCCGAAATGATGGAGGCGGGGCGCGCGCTGGCGCGCGGATTTTTGTCGAAGGAAACGACGCTGATCGCGTCAACTCATCGCGTTTACGCCATCGGCGAAAAAATTGCGATGAGCGATGGCCGGCAGGATGCGACGGCGATCCGCCGCGCCGTCGACGCCGCGGCGGGGCGCGCTATCTGGTTCGACATGGAAAATGCGGCGGATGAAGCCGGCGCCGTCATCAGCGCGGTCATGCTGGGCGCGCTTGCCGGATCAAACGCCGCGCCGATAAAGCGTGAAAATTTTGAAGAGGTGATCCGCGCCGGAAAGCGCGCTGTTGAGCAAAATCTGAAAGCGTTTGAGATCGGCTTTGCGGCTGCGAAAAATGAGACTTCGGCTCCGCCGCTCATCGCTCCTGAGCAATCAGCGCCGGTTGGCGCGGCGACCCCGGCTATCGCCGGCCTCATTGCAAGGATGTCGAAACTGCCTGCGAGCGTGCAATCCGTCGCGCGGGAAGGGATCAAGCGCGCCGTCGATTTTCAGGACCTGCGCTACGCCGATCTTTATCTCGACAGGCTAGAGAAAGTCGTCGCGGCCGACATGTCGGCCGGCGGCGAGGCGAGGCGTTTTGACCTGTCGAAATCGGTCGCCAAATATCTGGCGCTCGCCATGGCTTATGACGACGTCATTCGCGTCGCCGATCTGAAGACGCGCGCCGGCCGATTTGAAAGGTTTCGCGCTGACGCGCGCGCTGACGACGGTCAAATCGTGCGCGTCTGGGAATACATGCATCCGCGGCTGGAAGAAGTCGGCGATCTCTTGCCGCCGGCGCTTGCAAAGTCGTTGTTAAGCTCGAAAAGCGCGCGCCGCATGTTCGACGCCGTTCTCGGCAAGGGGCGGCGCGTCGCCACGACGAACCTTTCAGGTTTTTTGATGCTGAGCGCATTGTCATCGCTGCGGCCGATGCGCCGCTCGGGATCAAGATACGCCGTAGAGCAGGCGCGGATCGACCATTGGATCAGCCGCATCGTCGATGAAGCGCCGAAAGATTACGCGCTGGCGTGCGCGATCGCATCCCTTCAGCGCCTGATAAAAGGCTATAGCGACACGCATGCGCGCGGTCTTGCGAACTACCGCGCCATTATCGGCGTTATTGATTTGGCGAAAGCCGGCGCCGCGCCGGCCGAAACATTGGCGAGGCTCCGCGATGCGGCGCTGAAAGATGAAGAAGGCAAGGCCTTTGGAATCGAGCTCGCCAAAATCGAGCAGACTGAGAACGCGGCGTAGGCGGGGGTTAAGATGGCGATCAAGAAAAACGCGCAATCGAGAATCGGCCCTTCGGAGTCTGGTTTCGATCTGGAAAGCTACCTTCTTTACAACCTTGTCCGCACCGCCGCGACCTACAATGAGGAAATGGCGAGCGCGCTGAAGCGGTATCGGCTCGACACGATGAAATGGCGCATATTGATGCTGCTGAACGACAAGTCGCCTAGTTCTGTCGGCGAATTGGCGCGACGGTCGGTGACGAAAATGCCGACTTTGACCCGCGTCCTCATCCGCATGG
Organism: uncultured Alphaproteobacteria bacterium; assembly: GCA_937895955.1. Taxonomy (GTDB): domain Bacteria; phylum Pseudomonadota; class Alphaproteobacteria; order Caulobacterales; family Parvularculaceae; genus Amphiplicatus. Next base: position 14,184 of record CALAZI010000191.1, read on the forward strand.
AGGATGAGGGTCTGATCGTCCGTCAGGCTCAAGTCGATGACAAGCGCGTCGTTCAGGTGACGATGACCCCGAAAGCCGTCACCACATTGAAAGCCGTGCAACAGATCGGCCAGCGCGTTTTCGAACGCGCCATTGAGGGGCTCGACGAAGTCGAAATTGCGCAAATCACCGCGACCTTGAAGCGGATGCGCGCCAATCTGAGCCGATCGCCTTATGATGCAAGCGAGCCGACGACGGCGTTAAAAAGGGCGAAAGCCTCGTGACGCTCGCCCGCTCGCCATACGCGATTTTTAAGGCGGCTGCCGCAAGGTTTCCCGCGCGTCCCTTTTTGCATGCGCCGGCGGAGACGGCTAAAATCTACGATCTCAAAAAAACCGACTACGCTTATGGCGATGCGGCGACTGAGATCAGCCGCCTTCAAGCCGCCTATGAAAAGCTTGGCGCAGGCGTTCGCGTCGGGCTGGCCTTCGAAAATCGTCCTGAATTTTTCCTTCACTTTCTCGCCCTCAACGGATTGGGCGCCGGCATAGTGCCGCTTAATTGCGCGATGCAGGATGATGAATTGCTGTACCAGATTTCGCACAGCGAATGCGCGCTGATCGCAGCGCATGGCGCATTTGTCGACCGTCTCGCCGCCGTCGCCGCGCATGCGCCGCACAGTCCGGCTGTTTTCGCACCGGAACAATTGAGCGACGCGCGCATCACGCTCGGCGGAAGAGCGAAATCAACGCATGAACCGACGCTGGAAGCCGCCATCCTCTATACGTCCGGCACCACCGGCAAACCAAAAGGATGCATTCTTTCCAATGATTATTTCTGCGCTATCGGCGATCTCTACACAGGCCTCGGCGGCTGCGTGACCTTCGAGGATGGCGCCGAAAGGATTATTACGCCGCTTCCCGTAACGCATATGAACGCGCTCGCCTGCTCTTTTATGGCGGCGGTGAAGACGGGCGGCTGCCTTATCCAGCTCGACCGGTTTCATCCGAAAAGCTGGTGGAAAACAGTGCGTGAAAGCCAGGCGACGATCATGCATTATCTCGGCGTCATGCCGGCGATGCTGCTGCAGGCGGCGCAAACGCCTGAAGACGACTTCTCAACGCAGATAAAATTCGCCTTCGGCGCCGGCTGCGATCCTCGCCATCACGCGCGTTTTGAAGAGCGTTTCGGCGTCCGGTTGATCGAAGCCTGGGCGATGACGGAAACAGGAGCGGGCGCGTGGATCACGGCGAGCGCAGAACCGCGCCATGTCGGTACGCGCTGTTTCGGCACGGCGCCGGCGGGGCTTGAGACGCGGCTTGTCGACGAAGAGGGTCGCGACGTCGCGCAAGGGGTCGCCGGCGAGCTTCTCGTCCGCCGCGCGGGCGCAGATCCGCGCCGGCATTTCTTCAGCGGCTATTTCAAGGATGAGGCAGCGACGGAAGAGGCGTGGGGCGGCGGCTGGTTTCACACAGGCGACGCCGTCAGACAGGATGATGACGGCTATTTTTATTTCGTCGACCGTCTCAAAAACGTTATCCGTCGCAGCGGCGAGAACATTGCGGCGATCGATGTTGAAAGCGTTCTGATGCGCCATGAAGGCGTCGCGGCCTGCGTCGTCGTGCCGGTCCCTGACGAGATTCGCGGTGATGAGGTGATGGCGCTCCTCATTTCGTCGGATGGCGAAAAGACCGAGGCGCGCGCAAGGTCTGTCTTCGATCACGCGATGGATAATCTCGTCTATTTCAAGGCGCCGGGCTATGTCGCCTTTGTCGACGCCATCCCCGTTACGGCGTCCGAGAAAGTCAAAAGGAGTGAGGCGAAAGCGATTGGTCGCAAATTGCTTGAGGAAGACGCCTGTTTCAATTTCAACCCGCTGAAAAAAGCGCGGAAGGGGTAACCGGCTATGGCCAGGCGTGCGGCATCGGCGAGAGCGAATTACGACGGCGTTGCGCTCGTTGCGCCTGTGACCGTTCCTTATGAGCGCTACTCCGACAAATCGGCGCATTGGCATATCGGCAAGGCGCTCAAGGCGCTGACTGAGAAAACCGGCCTAAGCCCGGCTGATTTCGACGGTTTTTGCGCGTCCTCCTTCACGCTGGCGCCCGATACGGCGGTAGGGTTAACTCAACATTTCGCGCTCTCGCCGCGCTGGCTTGACTGGATACCGATGGGCGGCGCGTCAGGGCTTGTAGCGCTCCGCCGCGCGGCGCGCGCGGTCCAGGCGGGCGATGCTGAAATCGTCGCCTGCGTCGCCGGCGATGCGAATGCGAAAGACTCCTTCGGCGACCTTGTCTCGGCCTTCTCACGCTTCTCGCAGGACGCAGCCTATCCCTATGGCGCCGCTGGGCCGAATATGAGTTTCGCGCTCATGACCGCCGCCTATATGAAGAAATACGGCGCGACGCGCGAGGATTTCGGCAAACTTTGCATCGCGCAGCGTGATAATGCGCTGAAATTTCCGCATGCGCTGATGAAGAAGCCGCTCACGATGGAAGACTACCTCGGCGCGCGCCCGATCGCCGAGCCATTGCATCTCTTCGATTGCGTCATGCCTTGCGCTGGTGCGGAGGCTTTCATCGTCATGCGGGAGGAAACAGCGCGTGTGATGAAACTTCCTTTCGCCCGCATTCTCTCGGCGATAGAGCGGCATAACGCATTTCCGACCGACAATATTCAGCTGCGCGGCGGATGGGCGGTCGACAGGGACGATCTCTGGTCAATGGCCGGCGTCAGGCCGGACGATGTCGATTTTCTGCAGACCTATGACGACTATCCCGTCATCTCGATGATGCAGATTGAAGATCTGGGCTTTTGCAAAAAAGGCGAGGCGAAGGATTTCGTGCGCGCGTATTCGTTGACCGTTGACGGAACCTTTCCGCACAATACGTCCGGCGGGCAATTGTCGGTCGGGCAGGCGGGCGCCGCTGGCGGGTATCTCGGCCTCGTCGAGGCGATACGGCAACTGACAGGCGAAACGCTGGGCGCGGCCGTAAAAGAGGCGAAGATCGGCGTCGTTTCCGGTTTCGGCATGATCAATTACGATCGCGGCCTTTGTTCCGCAGCGGCCATACTGGCGGCGGGAGGCGTTGATGGCTGAGATGAGCGCCGCCATGCGAGAATTCTCGCGCCGGGCCGACGGCGGCGGCTTCCAATTGCAAAAATGCGCCACCTGCGGCGCGGTCCAGTGGCCGCCGCGCGATGTTTGCGGCGAATGCTGGACGGACGCGCTTCAATGGGCGGCGGTTTCATCGACAGGCGTCGTCCTCGCGACAATAACGCTTCGCGCATCGATGGAAGAATTTTTCCGCGCGCGCCTTCCCTGGCGCATCGGAACGATACGCCTTGACGCCGGCCCTATCGTCTATGCGCATCTTGGCGGCGCTGTCGCCGAAGGCGACGCCGTGCGTCTTGAAGCGCGTCTGGATTTCAGGGGGCGCGGCGTTTTCATCGCGCAGCCGCTTGGCGGCGATGCGAGGGATTCAAAACTAACGGAATTGATTTCAGAAAGGGAGGATTGAATGTCCATTCTTGAAAAATTCAGCGCGGCGGTGATGTCAGGCGCCATCAAGACGATCGACCTGACGCATCCGCTTGATCCGGATTTTCCCGTCCTCATTCTTCCCGATCAGTTCGGCCAATGCGCGCCGTTCAGGATAGAAGAGGTATCGCATTATGATGATCGCGGGCCTGCCTGGTATTGGCGCAACTTCTCCTGCAACGAGCATACCGGCACGCATTTCGACGCGCCGATCCACTGGGTGACGGGCAAGGATATTCCAAACTCTTCCGTCGACACGCTCGCCGTCGACGGCTTCGTGCGTCCCGCTTGCGTTCTTGACTTTTCAAGGGAAGTCGCAGCGAATCCGGATTTCGTTCTCACCGCCGATCACATCCGCGCTTGGGAAAAGGCGAACGGTGAAATTCCAAAAGGCTGGTGGGTCCTTTTCCGCACGGACTGGTCGAAGCGCGCGTGGAAAGACTATCTCAACATGAAGGCGGACGGCGCGCATTCGCCGGGTCCTAACGCCGACGCCGTCCGGCTCATGATCGACCGCGACGTGGTGGGCTTCGGCGTTGAAACGATCGGCACCGACGCCGGTCAGGCATTCGCCTTCGAGCCGCAATATCCGGCGCACACGCTGCTGCACGGCGCCGGGAAATACGGCCTGCAATGCCTGACGAACCTCGACCAGCTTCCGGCGCGCGGCGCGCTCATCGTCTCGCCGCCCTTGAAGATCAAGCACGGCTCGGGAAGTCCGCTCAGAGTTCTCGCGATGGTCGAAAAATGAAACTCTCCGAAGGCGTCACGATCGTAACGGGCGGCGGCGCCGGCATCGGCGCCGGCGTCAGCCGCAGGCTTCTCGCCGACGGCGCGCGCGTCATCGCGATCGCCCGGCGGCCGCCGGAATTCGCGCATGAGCGCCTTTCATTCGTCAAGGCCGATCTCGCCGATCGAAAAGAAGCGCAAGATGCTGCATTGGAGATAGCGCGGCGTGAACAAATCCTGCGCATCGTCCACAATTCCGGCGTCATCCGTCCGGCTTTGGTTGAAGATGCGACGCTTGAGGATCTCGATTATCTGACGGAGTTGCATCTCGGCGCCATGCTGACGCTCGTTAAGGCGGCGCTGCCGGCGATGAAGGCGGCGAAATTCGGCCGCATCGTCGGCGTTTCATCGCGCGGCGCGCTCGGCCTTCAAACGCGCACCAATTATTCGGCGACGAAGGCCGGCATGATCGGCATGTTGCGCAGCTGGGCGCTTGAACTCGGGCCGCACGGAATCACCTCGAATTGCGTCGCCCCCGGTCCTGTCGAATCCGACATGTTTCATGAGATTGTGCCGGAAGGCAGTGAGCGAAAGGCGAAGCTCGCCGAGGCGATCCCCGTCAAACGCATCGGCGTTCCGGATGATGTCGCCCATGCGGTCGCATTCTTTCTCGCGCCGGATGCGGGGTTCATCACCGGTCAAACGCTTTATGTCTGCGGCGGGACAAGCATCGGTTCCGTCGTGATCTGAAGGAGGCGCTTATGACGACGCTCATTGATAACCGCCCCGCGACGATGGATGTCGCATCGCTGGTCGAGCCGGACCGCGTTCATCGTTCGGTCTACACCGATCCGCGAATCTTCGATCTCGAAATGGATCGCATCTGGCATCGCACCTGGATCTATGTGGGGCATGAAAGCCAGGTGAAGGAACCGGGTCAGTATTACGCGACGACGATCGGCAAGCAGCCGGTGCTACTGACGCGCCATACGGACGGAAATTTCTACGTCCTCTACAATCGCTGCGCGCACAAGGGCGCGCTGCTTGTCGGCGATCGCTGCGGGAAGCTGAAAGAATTGCGCTGCTGCTATCACGGATGGCGCTTCGATTTTGACGGCAAGCTGCTCGGCATCCCGCTGGAGCAGGGCTATGACGACACGCGGTTCAACCGAAAAGGCGAGGAAGCGAACATGTCGCGCGCGGCGCGCGCCGAAAGCTATCGCGGGTTCGTCTTCGCAAGCCTCTCGCCGGACGTCCCGGATCTGAAGACATGGCTCGGCGGCGTCGCCTCCTCAATCGACAATATGGTCGACCGCGCGCCGGACGGAGAGCTTGAAGTGACGGGCGGCGTTCTTCGCTATGAGCATGACTGCAACTGGAAATTCTTCGTCGAAAACCTGAACGACATGATGCACCCGATGGTGGCGCATCAATCCTCAAGCCTCACCGCGCGCGTCGTCGCCAAGAAGGAGCTGCCTGCTGACGCGCCGGTGCCCTCGGCGATCGAAATCATCGCGCCTTTCACCGAGTCCTATTCCTTCTTCGATGATATGGGCGTTCACGCCTTTGATTACGGCCACGGCTATTCGGGCGGAAAAACGTCGATCCATGCGAAATATTCCGAAGTGCCGGAATACAACAAGCGCATGGAGGCGGCCTACGGCAAGGCGCGCATGGAGGAGATTTTCTCCGTCAATCGTCACAACACGATTTTCTATCCGAGCGCGACGATCAAGGGCGCCATCCAGACGATGCGCGTCGTTCGGCCCGTCGCCGTCGATGAGACGATTATCGAATCCTGGACGTTTCGATTGAAGGGCGCGCCGGAGGAATTGCTGCAGCGGTCGATCCTTTATTGCAATCTCATCAATTCCTCCGCCAATCTTGTCGGGCCGGATGATCAGGAATCCTATCGCCGCCAGCAATTAGGGCTCGAAATTAAAGCGAATGACTGGGTCACGATGCATCGCGATTTCGGCAAGGACGAGGAAATCGCTCCGGGTCATTTCTACGCGCGCGGGTCAAGCGACATTTCGTTTCGCAATCAGTACCGCGCCTGGAAGCAATACATGAGTGAGGGAGCGCGCTGACATGACGGCCGATTTGGAGCTTCATCATCATGTCTCGCAGTTTCTGTTTCATGAGGCGCGCCTGCTCGACGAACAGCGCTGGGAAGAATGGAACGCGCTCTTCGCCGAGGGCGGCGAATATTGGGCGCCGGCGACGCCGGGCCAGCCCGATCCCCTCAATCACGTCTCGCTCATCTATGAGAATGATCTGTTGAGAAAGGTGCGCATCGCCCGCTTCAAGAGTCCTGCCGCACCGTCATTGCATCCATTTCCGCGGACCGCGCATCTGGTGGGCAATGTCATGATCGACAGGAGCGAAGGAAAGGACCTTTCAGTCAATTCGCGATTCCTGATGGTCGAGTATCGTCGCGATAATCAGCGCATCTTCGCCGGCGCATACGCGCATGATCTTGTCAGGGCGAACGGGTCATTCCTTATTCGTCGCAAGAAAGCCGATCTCGTCAATTGCGA
>CALAZI010000192.1 GCA_937895955.1 uncultured Alphaproteobacteria bacterium
TTCTCGGCGATCGCCGCGACTTTTTTGAAGCGGAGGGCGACGTCTGGGAAATGGCGTCCAAGATCGTTGCGATCAGGAAAGCGCGCGAAATCGATCCGGCGCAGGCGGTGTTAAAGGCTTGTCTCGATGACGTCGCGCATGATCCGGCGGCCTCGCCCGCGGCGGTCGAGCGCCTCACTGAAATGAAAGCGCTCATCGATTTGTTGAACGACTGGTACGCGCAGATGAACGCGCTGCCGAAATCGCAATTGTTGCCATTGATCAGACTTGGATCGAAAGCGGTCGAAATGCTGAGCCCGTTTTTGAAGAGGAAATAGGCGCCGCAACAAAGGGCGCTGAGAAGGGAGGCGACAATGGCCTACGCAGACGTTCTTGAGCTTAATCGTCGACAGCCGCGCCGCGCGAGAACGACGCGCGATCAAACGCCGATGACAATGCAAATGACCGGCGCGGCGAGTTTCCTCGCCTATCTAGGCGCGGCGCCATTGCTGGCAGCGGCGCTCGCTCTGGTGGTGAACCCCGCGAATGCAGCCGCTGAAGCATTCATCACTTTATACGGGGCGACTCTACTCGTCTTTTTCGGCGGCGTTCGCTGGGGCGTCGCCGTAATGAAGCCGGCAGGGCCGACAATGCGCGCGCTGTTGGGCGCGGCGTTGCCGATGCTCGCGGCGCTGCCCCTGTTCGCGCCGGGCGACCCGCAAATGAAAATGCTGGCTGTCATGGCGCTATTGATCGTCCTTTTGATGGATGATCTTCGCGCGACGCGGCGCGGGCAGGGCGCGCCGGCATGGTATCTCGGCGTCAGGATTCCGCTGACGGTGCTGATCGAAGTCGCTTTCCTAGTCGCGCTGGCGGCCGGCGCGAGGGGGTGATCATGACGACCCAGATGATCTTTTACGCTGCGGCGACGATTGCCGGGTTTGCGACCTGTGCGCTGCATGCCTTTGCCGGCGGCGCGATCATGGCGCGACCGTTCTATCAACAGGCGGCGGCGGGCGGCATTTCAACGCACGCCTTTCGCTATTGCTGGCACTTCGTAACGCTCGCGCTTTTTGCGACAGGAGCCGGATTCGCATTTTTGACCTTGCAGCCGCAACATGCGTTTTTCGGCGTTTACCTGACCGCGAACGCATTCGGCTTTTCCGCGCTCAGCTTTCTCGTTTCAAATATCGAAGGCGCGCCGCCGTTCAAATCGCCGCCGGCGATTTTGGGCGCGATTATCGGCGCGCTGGGGTTGGCGGCGCTCGCCGTCGGATGAGAGGCGATATGCGTGGAAGAAAATACACCTACCGCGCCGATCCCAACGTTCCCGCCTTCGACGACAGCGCGCCGCTCTATATTTTCGACGGCTACTGCGTTCTGTGTTCGGAAGGCGTCAAATGGATGGTCCGGCGCGATCCGAAGGGGAATTCGAAGATCCTCGCCGTCCAGTCGCTGCTCGCCCGCGCGCTCTATGCGCATTACGGTCTTGATCCTGATGAATTCGACACATTTCTCGTGTTGAAAGACGGCCGCCCTTATTTCCGTTATCGCGGCTGGCTTGAAGCCGCGAAGACAATGCCGGCGCCGTGGAGCTGGCTCGGTTACGCCGGCCATATCGTCCCCGAATTCA
>CALAZI010000193.1 GCA_937895955.1 uncultured Alphaproteobacteria bacterium
ACCACCTATCGAACGCTGAAATCGAAGGACGGCGTTTCGTTCATCGAAGCAAAACCGAAGACCGGCCGCACGCATCAGATCCGCGTTCATCTGGCGTCCATCGGCGCGCCGATCATCGGCGACCCGCTCTATGGCGATTTATCAAACGAAGATCGCGCGCAACCTGTGATGCTGCACGCAAGGCGCGTCATCATTCCGATTTCAAAAAACAAGGAGCCGGTCGTCATTGAGGCGTCGCCGCCGGACGCTATGCGCGCCATGCTTGAAAAATGCGGTTTAGAGCTCTGACGCCGGATGCGGCGCGGGGCAAGCGTCCGTCTCGACCGTCTCATTCGCCTTGGCGTCAACACGCCAGCAATCGTCAAACACCGAACAATAGCAAATAATGAGGTTTGCGCGGTCGGACCTGACGAGATCGCGAAAACCGGCGACAATTTCCGCCGAGGCGTATTTCGCCTCAATCGATACGACCGTTATGTCCTCATTGGGGGCGATCACGGCGCCGAGAATCGGCTCGTGCGAAACGCCGATCCGCTCTTCGCCGATCAGCGGTTCGATGACGTCGTACCAATTCGACTTTTCTTCGCCGTCGATGACGAGTTTCACATATTTGACGACAGCCGGACCAATGCCGCGATTGCCGACGATCACATCGTAGCGCTCTGCGCCGACGACGCCGTTATTCAAATCGCGCACGCGAATATGCGGCCAGACGCTCGCCTGCTGCTGCTTGCGAACCGCATCCGCCTCGTTCAGCGCGGCGTAAAGCGCAACGACGCCGATCATAAACCCGATTACAGCGAGTATTGTTTGCGCGACGGAAATGCGCAGCGCGATCTGCTCCGTTCGCTCAAGACGGGCGAGACGTTCCGCCTCGCAGCGGTCGGGCGATAGCTCGCCGCCGGTGTCAGCAGGAGGCGTCGCCTCGCTCATGTCAGAGCGCGGCCTGCAATTCTTTCATGCGAGCGAGCGTCGTCTGCGCCGCTTCGCGCGTTTCCTGCGTAACGTCGGCGTCGGCGAGATCTTCCTCGGCGTCCTTAATACGCTGAGCGATCATCTCGCGAGAGAGATCGGCGACATTGATCGCCTCTTCGGCGAGGATCGTCAGGCCCGTCGGCGAAACTTCAGCGAAACCGCCGCGCACGAAAATGCGCTTTTCATCAGCGCCGTTCTTTACCCGGACAACGCCCGGCGCGAGCACCGACATCAAAGGCGCATGGCCCGGCAGAACGCCGAATATGCCCTCGGCGCCCGGCGCCTCGACCATATCGACATCGGCGGAAATCAGCTCTTTTTCCGGCGAGACTAGATTGAAGTGGAGCTTGCCAGCCATCGACCGACCTTACGCCGCTTCCGCCGCGAGGCGCTGGGCTTTTTCGATCGCTTCCTCGATCGTGCCGACCATGTAGAAAGCCGCTTCCGGCAGGTGATCGTAGTCGCCGTTGACGAGGCCCTTGAAGGAGCGAACCGTATCGGCGACCGGCACCTGAACGCCGGGGAAGCCGGTGAAGACCTGCGCGACGTCGAAAGGCTGCGACAGGAAGCGTTCAACCTTCCGCGCGCGGCTGACGACGAGTTTGTCCTCTTCCGAAAGCTCGTCCATGCCGAGAATGGCGATGATGTCCTGCAGCGCCTTGTAGCGCTGGAGGATGTTCTGAACGGAACGTGCGACTTGATAGTGCTCTTCGCCGACGACGCGCGGGTCGAGAATGCGCGAGGTCGAATCGAGCGGGTCGACGGCGGGATAAATGCCCTTTTCGGAAATCGCGCGGTTCAAAACCGTCGTCGCGTCAAGGTGCGAGAACGACGTCGCCGGCGCCGGGTCAGTCAGATCATCGGCGGGAACGTAAATGGCCTGCACCGAGGTGATCGAGCCTTTGGTCGTCGTCGTGATGCGCTCTTGCAGCGTGCCCATATCCGTTGCGAGCGTCGGCTGATAGCCGACCGCCGACGGGATGCGGCCCAAAAGCGCCGACACTTCCGACCCGGCTTGCGTGAAGCGGAAGATGTTGTCGACGAAGAAAAGAACGTCCTGGCCCTGATCGCGGAAATGTTCGGCGACCGTGAGGCCCGTCAGCGCGACGCGCGCGCGTGCGCCCGGCGGCTCGTTCATCTGTCCGAAAATGAGCGCGCATTTGGAACCCGCAGCGGACCCCGTCTTGTGGGGGTCCTTGTTGACGCCCGACTCGATCATCTCGTGATAGAGGTCGTTGCCTTCGCGCGTGCGCTCGCCGACGCCGGCGAACACGGAATAGCCGCCGTGCACTTTCGCGATGTTGTTGATGAGTTCCTGAATGAGAACCGTCTTGCCGACGCCCGCGCCGCCGAAGAGGCCGATCTTTCCCCCCTTGGCGTAGGGGCAAAGAAGGTCGACGACCTTGATGCCGGTGACGAGGATTTCCGCTTCCGTCGACTGCTCGACGAAGGGCGGCGCTTCCTGGTGGATGGCGCGTTTCGCCTTGTGATCGACCGGGCCGGCTTCATCGACCGGCTCGCCGATGACGTTCATGATGCGCCCGAGCGTTCCGTCGCCGACCGGCACGGAAATCGCCGCGCCCGTATCCGTGACTTTCTGCCCGCGCACGAGACCTTCGGACGAGTCCATCGCGATCGTGCGGACCGAATTTTGTCCGAGATGCTGCGCCACCTCAAGGACTAGGCGGTTGCCATTGTTGTCCGTTTCGAGCGCATTCAGGATCGCCGGCAGTTCGCCGTCGAACTCGACGTCGACGACGGCGCCGATAACCTGGCTGATGCGACCTTCTCTGCTCATGACCGTTCTTCCTTCATTTATTCGCGCGTCTAGAGCGCCTCGGCGCCCGAGATGATTTCAATGAGTTCTTTGGTAATTTGCGCCTGACGGGCGCGGTTATACTGGAGCGTCAGCTTGTCGATCATGTCGCCGGCGTTGCGCGTGGCGTTGTCCATCGCCGTCATCGAGGCGGCCTGTTCCGAAGCGACGTTTTCTAAGAGCGCGCGAAACACCTGCACGGCAACATAGCGCGGCAGCAGCGCTTTCAGGATAAGATCTTCTTCAGGCTCGTATTCGTAAACGGCGCCTTTCAGATCGGGCTTTTCAACGCCTTCCGGAGCAACGGCCGGGATGATCTGCTGCGCCGTCGGGACCTGTGAGACGACGTTTTTGAACTGGCCGTAGAAAAGCGTCGCGACGTCAAACTCGCCGGCGGCGAACATCTCGAGCACTTTTTCGGCGATGTCATGCGCCTGCGCGAATCCGATCTGGCGCACTTCGGCGAAATTCGTCTTCCAGACGATGAGATCGCCGTAGAGGCGCTTCAGCTGGTCATTGCCCTTGCGGCCGACGGTGATGATCCTGACCGTCTTGCCCTCGCTTTGGAGCTTGACGATGCGCTCGCGCGCAAGTCGCACGATCGACGAGTTGAAGGCGCCGCAGAGGCCCTTGTCCGCAGTCGCAACGATCAGGAGATGAACCTTGTCGCCGCCAGTGCCGGCGAGAAGTTTCGGCGCGTTCGGATTGTCTTTCGCGGAAGCCGCCAGATTGGCGAGAACGCCCTCCATCCGTTCCGTATAGGGACGGGCGGCTTTCGCGGCTTCTTCGGCGCGACGAAGCTTCGCCGCGGCGACCATCTGCTTCGCCTTGGTGATCTTCTTCGTCGACTTGACCGACGCGATCCGGTTTTTGAGGGCCTTTAGGCTCGGCATCGCTCTCTCGCTTTAGGCGAACTTTTTCACGAAGGAATCGAGGATCGAGACGAGTTTGTCCTCGTCCGCCTTTTCAAGCTTGCCGGTCTCGCGGACCGTTTTGAGGAGCCCCGCGTGATCAGCGTGAAGGTGGCGGAGGAACTCCTTTTCGAATTCCTGAACGCGGTTTTTCGGCATCTTATCGAGATAGCCTCTGACGCCGGCGAAAATGACGCAAACCTGTTCCTCGACCTGAAGCGGGGAATATTGCGGCTGCTTCATCAATTCGGTGAGGCGGTCGCCGCGCGCCAGAATGCGCTGCGTCGTCGCATCAAGGTCGGAACCGAACTGCGCGAAGGCGGCGAGTTCGCGATATTGGGCAAGCTCGCCTTTGATCTTGCCGGCGACCTGTTTCATCGCCTTGATCTGCGCCGAGGAGCCGACGCGCGACACCGACAGACCGACGTTCACCGCAGGACGAATGCCCTGATAGAAAAGGTCGGTTTCCAGGAAGATCTGGCCGTCGGTGATCGAGATCACGTTGGTCGGGATATAGGCCGAGACGTCGTTCGCCTGCGTTTCGATGATCGGCAACGCCGTCAGCGAACCGGCGCCGTGATCGGCGTTCAGTTTCGCCGCGCGCTCCAAGAGGCGCGAGTGAAGATAGAAAACGTCGCCCGGATAGGCCTCGCGGCCCGGCGGACGGCGAAGGAGAAGCGACATCTGACGATAGGCGACGGCCTGTTTGGAGAGATCGTCATAGATCATCAGCGCGTGCATGCCGTTGTCGCGGAAATATTCGCCCATGGCGCAACCGGCGAACGGCGCGAGGAACTGAAGCGGGGCAGGCTCTGACGCCGTCGCAGCGACGACGATCGAATATTCAAGCGCGCCGTTGTCTTCGAGCGTCTTGACGATCTGCGCGACGGTCGAACGCTTCTGACCGATCGCGACATAGACGCAATAAAGTTTTTTCGACTCGTCGCCGGCGGCGTTGATTTCTTTCTGGTTGAGGATCGTGTCGATGCAGATCGCCGTCTTGCCGGTCTGGCGGTCGCCGATGACAAGCTCCCGCTGGCCGCGGCCGACCGGGATCATCGCGTCGATCGCCTTGATGCCCGTCTGCACCGGTTCGTGCACGGATTTCCGCGGCAGAATGCCCGGCGCCTTCACGTCCACGACGCGGCGTTCCGTCGCCTCGATCGGGCCTTTGCCGTCAATCGGGTTGCCAAGCGGATCGACGACGCGGCCGAGAAGGCCTTTGCCGACCGGCACGTCAACGATCGACTTGGTGCGCTTGACGGTGTCGCCTTCTTTGATGTTCCGGTCTTCGCCGAAGATGACGACGCCGACATTGTCGCTTTCAAGGTTCAGCGCCATGCCTTTAACGCCGTCCGAGAACTCGACCATCTCGCCCGCCTGGACGTTGTCGAGACCGTAAACGCGCGCAATGCCGTCGCCGACCGACAGCACCTGACCGATCTCGGAGACTTCGGCGTCCTTGCCGAAATCCTTGATCTGCTGCTTCAGGATGCTGGAAATTTCAGCCGCGTTCAGTTCCATGGCTTCAAGCCTCTTTCATCACGGATTTCAGTCGATTGAGTTTGGTCTTGAGGGAGGAGTCGATCATTTTCGACCCGACTTTCACGATCATGCCGCCGAGCAGGTCCTTGTCGACCTTGACGGAAAGATTGACGGCCTTGCCGACGACGCGCTCGATCTCGCCGCGCAGGCGCTTCGTCTGCTCGTCATTCAGCGCCGCCGCCGACACCGCTTCTGCGCTCACCTCGCCGCGATGGTCGGCCAGACGCTGCGCGAATGCGGTGATGACGCCTTCAAGCGCGAAAAGACGACCATTGGCCGCAACGACGCCGAGGAACTTGCGGACAAGGTCGCTGACGCCGGCTTTTGCGGCGATCGCCGCCACCGCGCGCGCCTTTTCGTCGGCGCCGTAGACGGGGCTCGCCAGGAACGCCCGGAAATCGGAGGACGAGGCCGAAAGGGCGGAAAGCGTTTTGAAATCCGCCTCGACGCGCTCAAGAGCGCCTTCCTCAAGCGCAAGATCAAACAGGGCTTCAGCGTAGCGTTGAGCCGCGCCGGAGACTATCGGCGAATGAGAGGCATCCGAAGACATGAGGGCGTTTGAGCTCCCGTCCGGTCCGGCGCCCCGAAAGGCGCCCAAGCGATTGAATTTACAGCGAATTTAGGAGCCGACCTTGCGCGCGCAAATAGCCCCTCGACGCGAATTGGCGTGCCGATAGCATGGACCTCGCGGCGACGCAACAATCGCCGATGCGGCTGAATGGCCGGCGGGTCGATAGCGGTCGCACGGGGGTCGCCGCTGGGTTAGGCTGTCATCGGCTTATTGTTCGGGGGGGAGCATGATCAAAATCGTCAGCGCTGCGGTCGCTGTTCTTTCAGCGCTTATCGTTCCAGCGCGCGCGCAACCGGCGGCCGATCCGGTCATCTTCGGCGCCATACCCGCCGTCACCGACGTCAAGATTTCGCCGGACGGATCGACGTTGGCGATGCTGCGCGCTGTCGACGACAAAATGTCCGTCGTTTTTTACGACCTCGCGGATCCGGACTCCAAACCGGCCGGCGTTCAAGTCGGCGGCGGCAAGGCGCGCGATCTTGTCTGGGCGAATGACGAGCATGTTCTCGTGCTCGCATCGCAAACTGGGCGCATGCAGACAACGACCGGCCTTGAAACGATCGAATTCTTCCGATGGTTCTCCGTATCAAAATCGACGATGAAATCGATCGTTCTCTTCGGCAACGAAGGGAACCTGTATATCTCTTCCGCAGGCAATCTGATTGCGACGACGCCGTCGGATCCCGACCGGGCGTTATTCGCACGTTATTACACGCTCAAGGCGGGCGGCGGTTCTTACGATCTGCTGTCAGCCGATCTGAAACGCGGCGATGAGAAGCTCGTCGACGCCGGAACGCGACGAACCTATGACTGGCTCGTCTCAAGAACGGGGAACCCGCTGGCGCGCCTCGACTATGATGATCTCAAAAAAGCGACGATCCTCTATGCGAGAGCGGACGGCGAAGGCCAGTTTCAGCGAATCAAGGAGTTTGAGGACAAGCCGGGCGCGCCGTCGAGCATCAGCTTTTACGGTCTTGCGCCGAACGGCGAAGAATTCGTCGCGGCCCTTCCCGGCGCAGGCAATCGGCGGGCGCTTGTGTCGATGTCGCCTTTCACGGGCGAAGTTTTATCAACCCTTTTCGCGCATGAAGAATTCGACATCGACGGCGTCATCTACGATTATCGCAAGGCGACTGCGACCGGCGCCAGATTCACTGACGACATTCCGCGTTACGTTCACTTCGATCCGGACGAGCAAAAAATCCAAGATTCGCTGGAAAAAGCGCTGCCGGGAGCGTCGCCCAGCATCATTTCAAAGTCGGCAGACGGCGAAAAAACGGTCGTCAAAGTTTTGTATACGGATCATCCTGAGCAATATTTTCTCTTCGACAGGTCGGCAAAGACGCTCAACATGGTCGCCAGCGCCTATCCGGCGATTGACGGCAAGGTCGCCGCGAAAAAGGAACGCTTCGATCATACGAGCTCCGACGGTCTGGAAATTCCGGGCTATCTGACCGTTCCGTCAGGCGCCTCCAGACAGAACATGCCGCTTATTGTGCTTCCGCATGGCGGTCCGCAGGGTCGTGACGACATGACTTTTGACTGGTGGTCGTTTTTCTACGCAGCGAACGGCTATCTTGTGTACCAGCCGAATTTCCGCGGTTCGGACGGCTATGGCGCGGATTTCGTCGCCGCCGGCTTCGGCGAATGGGGCCGCAAGATGCAGGACGACATCACCTACGGCGTCAAAAAGCTGATCGCCGACGGAACCGTCGATCCGAAACGCATCTGCATCGTCGGCGGAAGTTACGGCGGTTATGCGGCGCTCGCCGGGGCGACGTTGACGCCTGATCTTTACGCCTGCGCCGTCAGCGTCAACGGCGTGTCGAACCTGCCGGCATTGATCGGACGAAGCGCCAGATGGAGCGATTGGGCGGAAGACTATTGGGACGTCCGACTGGGAAGCCGCTCTCGCGACAAAAAGGAACTCGAGGCGGTCAGCCCCAATCTCAACGCCGAGAAAGCCATCGCGCCGATTTTGCTCATTCACGGTCGGGACGATACGGTCGTTCCCTACAGCCACGCGATCAGGATGCATGACGCGCTCAAAGCGGCCAAAAAGAGCGTCGAGCTTGTCGAATTAAAGGGCGAGGATCACTGGCTTTCGCGGGCGGCGACGCGAATAACGACGCTTGAAAAATCACTCGAATTCATCGATCGGCATATTGGGATTGGAGCGCCTCATTGAGCCGTTTCGCCGCACTGGCGATTGAGAAGCCGTACTACGGAACGCCCTTTAGCGTGCTCGGTCAAATTGCAGCGTATTCAGAATTTCTCCAGACGCGACATCCCTGAGCTCAGACCCAACATTACCGTTCAGCAAGCAAGAGTATCGTCGCCAACCTGCTGATGCGCGCCGAATATTTTTCCACAATATTTATTATAATTCGTATGCGTATCGATTTTAGAGGCGCCTTTTTGCATGGCCACATTACAATCTTGCGAATTTTCGAATTGTAAGGTGCGGCGCAGGAAGAGAATTCCCTAGACCTTGATCCGCGGGGAAGTGAACGGAGGCGTAAATCGTGCGTGATAAAGGGCTGAATCAACTTAAATCAACAATCGCCGGGGCGGCGGTTTCATCGCTGATCTTTTTAGTCTTGAACACAACAGCGTTCGCGGCGCCGGGACCGGTAGCCTGTTCGGGCGTCCGCCCTCCCGTTACGCCTTTAGCCTCGCATCATCTCGCCGGCCTTTCGAAACTTGACGCTATCGCGCCCGTCGGCGCCGGCGTTAAAGCCGTACGCTCCGGCGCATGGTCGGATCCGAAGACTTGGGCCGGCAAACAGCCGACAGGGCGCATTGTCATTCCAAAAGGGGTCGATGTCGTTTTCGATCTTTCGAACAGTCCCGACCTCAAATCAGTGCGCGTTGAAGGCTGTCTTGAGCTTTCAAACCGCGTGAACACCCGTCTTAACGCCGAATTCATCTATGTTGCGCCAGGCGGCGAATTGCTCGCCGGCTCATCGACCGCGCCGATCGCGCCGTCGATTACGGCGGAGATCATTTTTCCGGATTTAGGCCCGCTTGACGTCAAGACGGATCCGACGCTTGTCGGCAAAGGTCTCGTCGCCGCATCGCGCGTCGGCATTTTCGGCGCGCTGAAAACGCCGCGCGCGAAAACGGCGGTCGCGCCGAAGCGCGGCGATAGCGTGATAAAGCTGTCGCAGGCGCCGTCAGGCTGGCGGATCGGCGATCGCGTCGTTCTGACCGGGACAAGATTTGTTCCGCAGACATTGCGAAAAAAAGTCGTCATCGCGAGCCCGACGGAAGACGAGGTGCGGTTCATCACGTCAATCAACGGGTCGAGCGTGACGCTCGACAAGCCGTTGTCGTTCGATCACGCAATCCCCGACCCATCGCTCGGCGCTTATCTTGTCAATTATTCGCGCAATATCCGCCTTGCGACGCTCAACGGCGCAAGCCTGCCGCCTAGCCAGCGCGCGCATTCGATGTACATGTCGACGGAAACGACGCTGCAGGGCGTTGAATTCTTCGAGATGGGCCGCACGGACAAATCCGTCCGCGCCGTCGATGCTGCAAACCTGTCCGCGCCGACGCCGACATCGAACGTCAAGGGCCGATATCCGCTGCACCTGCACCAGTCCGGGTTCGTCGCCGACAATGCGGCGCCGGTCGTCCGCAATGTCGCCGTCTGGCGCTCGCCCGGCTGGGGCGTCGCCCAGCATGCGGGGAATGCGTTTCTGTTTCAGAACAACACCTGGGATACGTTCGGCGCGGGATTCGTGTCCGAAAGCGGCAATGAAACCGGCGCATGGGTTGAAAACACGGCGATCAAGGCTGTCGGCACCGGCACGATCATCAAGCATGGCCCCGACGTGAGCGCTTTCGATCTCGGACGAACGGGAGACGGCTTCTGGCTCCAGAGCAGGTCCGTCCGCCTCCACAACAATCTCGCGGCCGGCATGACTGGCGGCGTCGGCTTTGTCTATTTTCACCGCAATAACGATCTCGGTAATCGTTTTCCGCTGACGCCGGGGTTTGTGGCCGCCAATCTCTGCATGCCCGCCTCGATGCGGTTCAAACCGCAGGCGATCGATAAACCAGCGATCGCTCAGTTTACGGACAATGAAGTGATCGCGAGCAAGGGCGGATTTCACGTCGTCAAACCGTCTCCGCTGGAGCCGCATGATATCCGGTCCGTGATCGACAATTTCCGGGCCTGGGAAGTTCGAGAAGGCGTCACGCTGACTTATACGTCCCGCTACACTGTTCTCGGCGGGCTGTTGATCGGCGCGAAAGGGCAATCGGGAACGCTCGGCGTCAAATTCGGCACCAACACTTACGATCTCGCCGTCGTCGATTCGAAGATCCAGGGCTTCGATTTCGCCGTCGACCTCTCAAAAGTGACGACGCGGGTTTTCGGCCCATCGAGCAAATACACGCTTTCCGGCGTTTCTTACGCGAATATAGCCAAGACAAAATTGCTTTATCAGGATCGCTCCGACCAAATCATAGCAACGACGCCGTCGTCGAAACCCGCTCTGCTCGTCTTTGCGTGGGGGCGCGGCCCCCTGACGATCGCCCCAGGCGGCATCGGCATAAACGTGCAGGGCGCAAAGTCGGATTCGTCCGGGTCAACGCCTTATCCGGTTGCGACGAGAGAATTCCTGTTAAACGGCGCCAATCTGAAAAACATGGTGCGCGATCGCGGCTGGCACACATTGACGACCGGCGGCCGAGCGACGGTCTTTCCTGAATTTTATTCAGATCGGCTGACCGGCGAAATTTTCCAGACGTCGTTCATCATCAAGCCGCCGACGAAATACAGCTGGCCGGCCAAGCTGATCGACGGATCATCCGCCGATCAAGGCCGGCTTGATCCGAACGCCGGCCCGCCGACTGCGAATAATGATGCGGGGTCGGTCGCGCGCAACGGACAGGTGACGATCAATGCGCTTTCGAACGACCGCACCAATGACGGCGGATTGATCCCATCCGGATTCACATACCCGCGCAACGGCAATGTCACGCAACTGGCGAACGGATCCTTTGTCTATACGCCCTATCCGGATTTTTCCGGACCGGACCGGTTCAATTACTGGGTGCGCAACAAACAGGGCGTCGTCGCCCGCGCAACCGTCAACGTAACGGTGCGATAACATCTTTGTCATGCCGGACGAGAAAACGCCGCCGAACATGGCGGCGTTTTTTATCCGAGACTATAGGGATCAATGTCGATAACGCGCCGAACCGCCGCCGTCGAGCGAACGCGATCCAGCCATGACGAGATGAACGCCTGAATATTCACGTCTCGGCGCGTTTTGACGAGAAAGCGGATGCGCGCCTCGCCGCGAAGGCGATAGATCGGCGCCGGCGCCGGACCGAAAACGACGACGCCGTCGGCGGCGAACAGCGCGTTGCGGTGCGCTTCCGCGCTTTCTTTCAAACGCTTTTCGTCTTTCGATTTCAGCGTGACCGAGGCGAGCCTTCCATAGGGCGGAAAGGCGAGCGCGGCGCGCCCCTCGGCCTCGGCCTCCAGAAAGGCGTCGCGATCGCCGGCCGCCAGCGCTGCGAACACGGCCGCGTCAGGAAGATAGGTTTGCAAAAGCGCCTCGCCGGCGCGGTCAGCCCTGCCCGCACGGCCGGCGACCTGGCTCAAGAGCTGATAAGTTCGTTCGGCAGCGCGAAGATCGCCGCCGGAAAGCCCCATATCGGCGTCGACGACGCCGACCAGCGTCAAGTTCGGAAAATGATGGCCCTTGGCGACCATTTGCGTCGCGATGAGAATGTCGATGTCGCCAGCCTCCATCGCTTCAAGAACAGCGCGCATGTGGGACGCCGACTGGACCGTGTCGGAGGAAAGAACGGCGCGCCGCGCATTCGGCCAGCGCGCCTGCGTTTCTTCAGCGACACGCTCAACGCCCGGCCCGCAGGCGGCAAGCGACCCGACGGCGTTGCAGGCGGGGCAAGCCGCCGGTTTCGGCATGGTGAACCCGGTGTGATGACAGACAAGACGGTTTTCAAAACGGTGTTCGACGAGCCAGGCGTCGGCGTGCGGCGATTTCATGCGATGGCCGCATTTGCGACAGAGCGTCAGCGGCGCATAGCCGCGACGATTGATGAACAGCAATGACTGCTCGCCGGCGGCAAGACGCGCATCGACCGCGGCGACGAGGCGCGGCGACAGCCAGCGCCCCTCTTCTTCCGGCCCCTCGCGGCGCATGTCGACAAGCGACACTTTCGGCAACGCCGCAGACCCAAAGCGCGATGAAAGACGAACGAGGTCGTAACGGCCTTGTTCGACATTGACGACGCTTTCGAGCGAGGGCGTCGCCGAGGCGAGGATGACAGGAAATTTTCCGCGCGCGCCGCGCGCCACCGCCATATCGCGCGCCTGATAGATGACGCCGTCTTCCTGCTTGTAGGCGGCGTCATGTTCCTCATCGACGACGATCATCGACAGATGTCGATAGGGGAGGAACAGCGCCGAGCGCGCGCCGATGACGAGCCGCGCGCCGCCGTCATTGACGCGCCGCCAGACGCGCCGCCGCGCCGCCGCGGTGAGATCGGAATGCCAGGCGGCGGGCTCGGCGCCGAAGCGCGCCTCGACGCGCTTCAAGAACGGCAGCGTCAGCGAGATTTCAGGCAGCAGGATCAAGACCTGCGCCTTGTCATCCCGGCGAAGCGCCTCGGCGACAGCTTCGAGATAGACTTCCGTCTTGCCGGCGCCGGTTACGCCGTCGAGCAAGGCGACCCCGCCGCGCCCTATGGAAGCGACCAGAGCGCGCGCCGCCGCAAGCTGCTCGGCGGAAAGCGCGACGCCCGGCCGGTCCGGATCGGGCGTTGGAAAGGGCGGGTCGGGATCGACCGACAGCGCCCTGAGCGCGCCCGCTTTGACGAGACCGCGGATGACGGCCTCGCTCGCGCCTGACCGCGCGGCGATCTCGCGGACGGTCAGCGGCCCGCCGTCGAAAACCGACATCGCCGCGCGCCGCGCCTCGGTCAGCCGCGCCGGCGTCTCGCCGGTCGGCAGATAGGCGGCGACGCCCGCCGGCGGGTCGAGCGCATCGCCCGAACGCATCACCAGCCGCAGGACGGCGCCGAGCGGATGCATCGTATAGGCGGCCACCCAGTCGACGAAATCGACCGCCGCCGGCGCAAGCGGCGCGGCGTCGAACCTCCCCGTTATGCGTTTCAGCTTTTCCGTCGGGACGTCGTCGGCGGCGCCTGGCCAGACGACGCCGATCGCCATGCGGCCGCCGAACGGCGCCTCGACCCAGTCGCCGGCGCTGACGCCTTCAGGCGCAAGGTAATCATACGCCCTGGCGAGCGGCATCGGGAACAGCACTCTCACGCGGCGGTCCGGTACCGCCGCCATCGCGCTTTCTTCGCCGCCTGTCTCGGTCAACCTTGATCCCTCGCCCAGTTTCGGCTGAATTACGCCGCGCCGCGCCAAGGGCGGCGCGCAGTTTCATAGGGCGCGGGCGACGCGATGCGTAGTATCTTTTCAGTCCTTCTCTCGGCCGTCGGCGCGGGTCTTGTCTTTTGCGGCGCGGCGGAAGCCAAATACAGTCTCTGCAACAAGACGAGCTACGCCCTTTCCGCGTCAATCGGCTATGTCGACGGCGATCGTCTGGCGACGCGCGGCTGGTGGCGGTTGCGCCCCGGCCAATGCAAGGTCGTCCTGACCGAACCCACCAATCCCGGCCGCTATTTCGTCTACGCGGAGGCGATCGAAGGGCACAAGGGGGCGATGCGCACCTGGTCCGGCGAAACGGCGCTTTGCGTCGAGAACAACGGCTTCTTCAATCTGCGCAATCAGGAAGTCTGCCGCGAAGACCCGACGCGCATGCGCAATTTCTTCGACGTCGAAGTGACGCCCGCCGCCGGCGGCAACTGGCAGACCGATTTCGCGGAAGCGGCCAATTACACAGTTTACAGCGCGGAAGTCGCCGGCGTGCAGCGTCTTTTGAACGATCTCGGACTCGCTAAGGTGCGGATTGACGGATCGCTCGGGCGCGAGACGCAGCGCCTGCTCGCCTCCTACCGCAAGGAGAAAGATATCGGCGACGGGCCCGTCATCGACGACGCGACGATCGACGCGATGATTGAGGAAGCGAACGCCCGCGAAGCCAAGCTCGGCCTTTTCTTCTGCAACAAGACGGATCAGTCCGTCTGGTCCGCGCTTTCAGAACCGCAAGGCGAGAATCGCTATCAGTCGCGCGGCTGGTGGAAACTTGAGCCCGGCGACTGCGCGAAGGTGATCAAAGGCGCCCTTTCGACGGATCATTATTACGTCTACGGCGTTATCGAAGATCAGCGCGGCGAGCGCCGTCTCGCAGGCGGCGATAAGTCTTTCTGCGTCAACGCCGTGCGGTTCGCCGCGGAAACGGAAGCGACCTGCGCCGATCAGGAGCTCGACGAGGCCGTATTCAAGCGAGTCGAGATCGGCGGCGTCCAGTCGGCGACCTTCGATTTCACCGCCGACGCTTTCGTTGCGCCGCCGAGCGAAGCGCCGACACAATAGACAATGACCGATCTGAAGCATGTCGAGAGCTGGATCTTCGATCTCGACAACACGCTCTATCCCGCCGAATGTCACCTTTTCGCGCAAATCGACGCGCGCATGGCTGATTTCATCCAGCGCATGCTCGGCGTCGACCGAGCCGAAGCGCGGCGGCTTCAAAAGGACTATTATGTCCGCTACGGCACGACGCTCGCCGGCCTGATCGCGGAACACCGGATCGCGCCGGATGATTTTCTTTCCTATGTGCACGACATCGACCGTTCGGTCGTGCCGGAAAATCCCGCCCTCAAACGCGCAATCGAAGCGCTGCCTGGCGGGCGCTTCATCTTCACCAACGGCTCGGTCGCGCACGCCGAAAAAACGCTCGCCCGGATCGGTCTCGATGGGCTTTTCGACGATATATTTGACATTCGCGCCGCCGATTGGATGCCGAAGCCGCACCGGAAAACCTATGAAAAATTCATCGCCGCGACCGGCGTTGCAGCGCGGCGCTCGGCGATGTTTGAAGACTTGGCGCATAATCTCGAAGCGCCGCACGCGCTCGGCATGACGACGGTGCTCGTCTGTCAGGACGCGCGCTGGTTCGCCGACGAGCCTGACGGCAAACGGCCGGCGCGCCCCGATGACGCGCATGGCGAGCACATTCATCATATCACCGACGACCTTGCAGGATTTCTCGCGATGGTCGAAAAAGCCGCCGCCTGAAGCGCAAGGAAAAACATCATGGGCGCCAGCGCCGATCTTGAACAGCGCATTGAGGACGCTTGGGAGCGACGCGCGGAGCTTTCGCCGGCGACGACCGGCGGCGTTCGCGACGCCGTCAATGAGGCGCTTGCGCTGCTCGACAGCGGCCGCGCCCGCGTCGCCGAGTCGGAGGCGGGCGGAAACGTCAAAACCTGGCGCGTCAATCAATGGCTAAAAAAGGCGGTGTTGCTTTCGTTCCGGCTTAACGACAACGCCGTCATCGGCGACGCCCCGATCCAGTGGTGGGACAAGGTCTCGCTGAAATTCGGCGACTGGACGGAAAAGGAATTTCGCGCCGCGGGATTCCGCGCCGTTCCGGGCGCCGTTGCGCGGCGCGGCGCCTATATTGCGCCATCCGTCGTGCTGATGCCGTCCTTCGTCAATATCGGCGCCTATGTCGATGAGGGAACGATGGTCGACACCTGGGCGACGGTCGGCTCCTGCGCGCAGATCGGCAAACATTGCCACATCTCCGGCGGCGCCGGCATCGGCGGCGTTCTCGAACCCTTGCAGGCGAACCCCGTCATCATCGAGGACAATTGCTTCATCGGCGCCAGAGCCGAAGTCGCCGAAGGCGTCATCGTGCGCGAAGGTTCGGTTCTCTCTATGGGCGTTTATCTCGGCGCATCGACGAAAATCGTCGATCGCGAAACGGGCGAAATTCTCTACGGCGAAGTGCCGCCTTATTCTGTCGTCGTTTCGGGCTCCATGCCGTCGGCGAAGGGCGGTCCCGCCCTCTACTGCGCCGTCATCGTCAAGCGCGTCGATGAAAAGACGCGCGCCAAAACGAGCGTCAACGAACTGCTGCGAGACTAGCGCGAGCCCTATTCTACGAATTTATTCCGCATCAGCACCAGCTCCTCCGCCGATGTCGGATGCAGAGCGACGGTGTCGTCGAAATCCTTTTTGGTGAGGCCCGCCTTTACCGCGATCGCAAGACACTGAATCATTTCCGGCGCGCCTTCGCCGACGATGTGGACGCCGACGACTTTTTGCGTCCTTTCCTCGACGACGAGCTTCATGAAGGTGCGCGCCTCGGACCCCGACAGGGTGTTCTTCATCGGCCGAAAATCGGTCTTGTAAATGTCGACGGCGCCGAATTTCCTGCGCGCATCACCCTCCGAATAACCGACGGAGCCGACCGGCGGCTGCGAAAAGACCGCTTTCGGAATGAAGTCGTAATCGACCTTTGTCGGGTTGCCGTGAAATTCTGTCTCAGCGAAGGCGGCGCCCTCGCGGATTGCAACCGGCGTCAACTGCACGCGGTCGGTGACGTCGCCGACAGCGAAAATATTCTCGATGTTCGTGCGGTTCCATTCATCGACAATGACCGCGCCGTCGCGCCCTAGCGCCACGCCCGCGCTTTCAAGCCCGAGCCCTTGCGTATAGGGCTTGCGGCCGACCGCCCAGAAGACGAGATCGGCGTCGATATGAGCGCCGGTGTTCAAATGCACGCGCCGAGCGCCGTCGCCGATGTCTTCGATTTTGTCGAAGACGGCGCTGGTGACGACGCGCACGCCCATGCGCTGCATTTCGCGATGGACCTGCACTGAAATGTCGCGATCGAAATAGCGCAGCACATCCTCGCCGCGATAAACAAGCGACACGTCAGCGCCGAGCCCCCTGAAAATGCAGGCGAACTCGATCGCGATATAGCCGCCGCCGGCGATGACGACGCGCTTGGGAAATTCTTCAAGATGAAACGCCTCGTTCGAGGTGACGGCGAGGTCATGGCCCTCAATCGATTGATCGGTCCATGGCGCGCCGCCGGTCGCGATCAGAATCTTGTCGGCGGTGACGTCGCGGTTTTCTTTGACGAGATGGATGGTATGCGCGTCTTTCAGAACCGCGCGGCTGTCGACGATGTCGACGCCGGCGTTTTTGAGATTGCGGATATAGACGCCGTTCAGCCGATCGATCTCAGCATCCTTGTTGGCGATCAAGGTCGGCCAGTCGAAATGCGGCTTGCCCGATGTCCAGCCATAGCCGCTCGCCTCATGAAACATATGGCTGAATTCCGAGGCGTAAACGAACAGCTTTTTCGGAATGCAGCCGCGAATAACGCAGGTGCCGCCGACGCGATATTCCTCAGCGACGGCGACGCGCGCGCCGTAAGTCGCAGCAAGCCGCGAGGCCCTGACGCCGCCCGAACCCGCGCCGATGGTGAAAAGATCGTAGTCGTATTCGGTCATGCCCATTCGTCCTTTCGCGCGTCCTGATTAGCGGAGGCGCGCGCCGATCGCCAATGCGGAATGCGCGGCGTGACGCATTCGTGTTCGCACAATTCATCCCGGCAAAAACCCGATCCCGGTCTTGAAGCGCGCGTCGAGGAATTCGTTCACTTCGAGCGTGAAGGTCTCGAGAAATTCCCGGTGGATCGCCTCAAAGACGGGATCAAGCTTGCCGTCGAATTCGAACGGCACGCGGATTACGGGCTGCGAGGCGACGAAAACGTCGAAATTCTCGCCGATGATCTCTGTCGCAATGACGGTGCGGAGCCAGAGCGCGCCGGAATCCTCGGCATTGCCGACGATGAGCGACAATCCGAAGCGCACCGGCTCCAGGATGATGACGTTTCGGTTCGAATAGGAATAGGCGGCGTCGCCATAGTCCTTGCGCGGATCAAAAGCGCCCTCAGCCGGCACGGCGGAGACGTTTTCTTCAGGACACCCTTCAAAGACGTGAAAGCCGCCGACGATCGCATCGCCGAGCGCGCGGCATCTCAGGAGGTTCTGAAACGCGGCCTGGCCGTAATCCCGGATCGCGGTTTTCAGTTCCTCAAACTTTTCGCCAGCCACTTTAGTCCCTTCGCTCACGCGATGCGCTGAACGCCGTCAGGCCCCGCCAGAATGACCTCATCGGCGAGACCGATGAAGAGGCCGGTTTCAATAACGCCCGGCACGGCCTTTAGCGCCTTGTCGAGATCTTCCGGCGCGCCGATGCGCCCGAGACGGCAATCGAGGATGTAATGGCCGCCGTCGCTTAAAAATGACAGCCCTTCCGGTCCGGCGCGCAAGCGGATGTCCGGTTTCGCATAGCCGAGCGACGCGAGGGTTTCGCGCACCGCGCGCACCGTCAGCGCATAGGAAAAACAGTCGATTTCGACCGGCAGCGGAAAAGCGCCAAGCTCCGCGACGCGCTTTGAGGCGTCGGCGATGACGACGAAGCGCCGCGCGGCGGCGGCGACGATTTTCTCGCGCAGCAGGGCGCCGCCGCCGCCCTTGATCAGGCGCTTCGCGCCGTCAGCCTCATCGGCGCCGTCCACAGCAAGATCGATGATCGTCGTTTCATCCGGCTCGATGATCTCGATCCCGACGGCGGCGGCCTTGCGCGCGGTATCTTCGGATGTCGGCACCGCCCGGAGCCCAAATCCTTCGCACGCCTTTTCGCCGAGCGCGGCGATGAAATGCGCCGCCGTCGACCCGGTGCCGAGACCGAGCGTCATACCCGGCCTGACTTCCCCGATCGCCGCGAGGGCGGCGGCTTTCTTGTAGTCGTCGGCGCTCATGTCTTGTCCTTCTTCCTGCCGGCGTGGAGAGAGCGAAATTTCGCCGCCCATCCCTTGATCGCCGACTGACGTCCGCGCGCGACGGCGAGCGCGTCATCCTCGACATCCTTGGTGATCACCGAGCCGGAGCCGACATAGGCGCCCTTGCCGATTTTCACCGGCGCGACGAGCGCGGAATTGGAGCCGATAAAGGCGCCCTCGCCGATTTCGGTCCGATGCTTTGAATAGCCGTCATAATTGCAGGTGATCGTTCCCGCGCCGATATTGGCGCCGGCGCCGACGCTCGCGTCGCCGATATAGGTCAGATGCGACACCTTCGCGTCTTCGCCGATGTCGGCGTTTTTCACTTCAACGAAATTGCCGACCTTCGCTTCGGCGCCGAGCCGGGCGCCGGGGCGCAATCGCGCGAACGGCCCGACGCTCGCGCTTTCGCCGATATCGGCGCCTTCAATGTGCGAGAACGCCCTGATCCGCGCGCCGGCGCCGACCTTGACGCCCCTGCCGAAAAAAACGTTCGGTTCGATCACGACGTCGGCGGCGACTTCCGTATCGAACGAGAAATAGGTCGTAGACGGATCGATCAGGGTGACGCCGGCCTCGAGCGCGGCGAAGCGGCGGCGGTCCTGAAAGATCTCTTCGGCTATCGCGAGCTCGACGCGCGAATTGACGCCGACGACTTCGTCTTCATCGGCTTCAAGAACAGCGCAAGAAAGCCCGTCTTTGCGCGCAATCGCGACGATGTCGGTGAGGTAATATTCGCGCTTGGCGTTGTTGTCTTTGAGCTGCGGCAACGCGCGGCGCAGAAATCCCGCTTCGATCGCCATGACCCCGGAATTCGCAAAACCGATTTCAAGCTCGTCGGGGCTTGCGTCTTTCTCTTCAATGATCGCCTCGAGCGATCCGTCCGCGCCGAGTTTCAACCGCCCGTAATGCGCCGGATCGTCAGGCGAGAATCCGAGAACCGCGACCGTCGCGCCGGCGCCGATCTTTCCGGCGAGCGCGGCGAGCGTCGCGGCCTCGACAAGCGGCGTGTCGGCGTAGAGGATGAGAACGACGCCTTCAAATCCTTCCAGCGCGCTCATCGCTTTCATCGCCGCATCGCCGGTCCCGCGCGGCGGCGCCTGAACGCAGACGGCGACACCGGCGCATTCGGCTTTCGCCGCCGCGCCGACGCCGGGCGCATGATCGCCGATGACGACGGCTATTTTCTGCGGCGCAAGCTCTTTCGCAGTCGTCATCGCGTGAGCGAGCATCGAACGGCCGCCGATTTCATGCAGGACCTTGGGCGTTGCCGATTTCATCCGCGTGCCGTGCCCTGCGGCGAGAATGACGGCGGCGATCGCTCGCTGGTTCATTGATCCTCGCTCATCTGATAGGGAGCGTCTTCAATCGTTCCCGTCTTTTGGCGGGCGCCGACGGAGAAGTAAATGCGAGGCTCGCTCGCCGGGATTTGCGTGCTGTTCGATCTTGACGGCACGCTTGTCGACACCGCGGAGGACCTCGCCGCAGCGATGAACGCCGCCCTTTTTCGCGACGGGCGGCGGCCCATCGGGACCGAGCGCGTACGCGGGCTCATCGGCGGAGGGGCGCGGGCGATGCTGACGCAGGGGCTCGCCGAAAATGGGGCGACGCAACCTTCGGCAGAGGATGTCGATCGGCTGACAGGGTTCTTCCTTGAACATTACGAGGCTCATATCGCCGATCATTCGGCGCCGTTTCCGGGCGTCATTGAGGCGATCGGCGCGCTGAAAGCCGACGGCGCAAAAGTCGCGATCTGCACGAACAAGCGCGAGCGGCTGGCGCGCATGCTCGCCGCGGCGCTCGGGATCGAAAATCTGTTTGACGCGATTGTCGGCCCGGACACGGTCGGCGCCGCAAAGCCCGATCCGCGGCCGCTCATCTTCTGCCTTGGGGCGACGGGAGCGGCGACAGGCGTCTATGTCGGCGATAGCGACACTGATATCAGCGCCGCGGCAGCGGCGGCGATGCCCTGCCTTCTCCATCTTGGCGGTTACGGCCCGTTTTCGCTGCGCGCGGGCGCGTTTGCAACGCTGCCGGATTATCGCGATCTCGTCGATTGCGTGCGCAAGGCCGCGTTTTGATTCCCCGTCGCAATTCTCGAATCGCGCCGAGGGTCTCCGATCTGCGGTTCGGGCGCTTTCGCGTCAGGCCAGCGTCGCCGCAATCCGGCGCGGCATGCCGTTAACCATATCGCTGCGCACGTCCGTTCGGGCCGAACGCATGGTCGAGACGAATCCTTCCGGTCTCATCTCGACTTCGACATCGAAGCCTTTCTTCCGCCAGAAGTCCTGGATTTTCGCTGCAAGCCGCGCTGCGCCATCGTCAGTGCAATGGTCCGACATGCCTCACCTCGATATGAGTCGTTTTCCCATCGAGTATCGAGATTATAAGCCATTCTGATTTTTTCAAGCGGCTGAAAAAGAATTTGATCGTATTGTTTTGCATTTTTTTCCTGCAGAAGGCGCTATTTTATTGTTGCAGCGCAGCATTCTTGTCCGCAGACTTTTGATGGGATATATAAGAAAAGCTTATTTTTGGAGAAGGTCAAATGGCTGACCCGGTCGCAATCCGGCCTGTCGCCGAGCCTGATTCGCTGGGCGAGCGCATTCGCGACGCCCGCAAAGCGGCGGGCATGAGTCAGGTCGACCTCGCCAGGCGGGTCGGCGTCACGCAGCCGGCTGTCGCCAATTGGGAAAGCGGCGTGCATGACCCGCGGCGGTTGATGATCGCCAAAATCGCCGACGCGCTCGACGTGTCGCCCGAATGGTTCGCCGGCGGCGCGCGCTCAAGCGCTGAAGCGGATAAGCATCCGGCGGCGGCCTATATCCGCCGGCCGATCCAGCACACGCCTGTCATCAGCTTCGCTGAAGCGGCGAAGCTGCTCGCCAATCCCGACGGCGATCCGCACGGCGTCGCGGAAGACTATATTCCGGTCACGACGAGCGCCGAGAAGCTCTTCGCCTTGTTCGTTGATGATGAGGCGGTCAACCTCGCCTTTCCGAAAGACACGCTCGTCGTCATCGACTATTCGGACCGCAAGCCGGCGGACGGCGCCTTCGGCCTCTTCCTGCTTGACGGCCCGCCCGTCATCCGCCGCTGGCGCAACAGCCCGGCGCGGCTTGAGCCCGCCTCGCTCAGCAAGGCCTACGGGCCGGTCCATCTCGATGCGCCGCCCTCCGTCATCGGATGCGTGCGAGTCTCAATCCGGTTTCACTGACAGGCTCAGGCGGCCGCGCGGGTGTAACGGCGTTTGACCGTCGGCGCTTCGTCGATGGCGGCGGCGTATTCGCGGCGCACGGCGCGCAACAGGTCAGGCAGGACAGACAGTTCGGCCGAACGCCGCTCAACAGCGGCGCAAGCCTCGCCGAGACGACGTGCGCCGACATTGTAAGACATCGATTTCAACGCATGCGCGGCGCTGGCGATTTCTTTCGGATCGCGCGCTTTCATCGCCCTGGCGAGGCGCAGCATCGCGTCCTTGGAATGAGTTAGGAAGAGGTCAAGCGTGCGGCCGACAAGATCGCCGTCGCCGGCCTGCATCGCCCGCACTTCGCCCAAGACGGCGTCATCGAACGCGCTTGACGACGCGCCGGCGGCGGGCGGCTCATTGTGCGCAGGCTGCGGCGAGGACGCTTGGGCCGACGCCGATGCGCGAGGGGAAACGGCTCCGCCCTCTGCGACGATTGTCGGCATCACATAGCGCGCGATCGCCGCTGAGAGCTGCGCCAGCGTGAACGGTTTTGTCATGTAATCGTCCATGCCCGCATCCCGCCACTCGGAGCCGGCGCCCTCGACATGCGCCGTGAGCGCGATGACGGGCGTGCGCTTGCCGCTCGCGGCTTCGAGTTCGCGAATGCGCCGCGTCGCCTCAAACCCGTCCATGACCGGCATCGAGCAATCCATCAGCACCAGATCGAAATCGCCCTTTTGATAGGCGTTCAGCGCTTCCTTCCCGTCGCTGACGAGCGTCGCCTTGACGCCGAGGCGCGCCAACGCTTCCTGAACGACTTCCCGATTGACCGGGCTGTCGTCGGCGGCGAGAACTTTCGCGCCGGGGAACATCGGCGCATCGCGACGTCCGTACGCAGCGCCGGCGATCGCCGCCGCGCCCCGGAGACGGCCCTCAACGATGCGTTCGATCTGATCGAATATGTCGCGCCGGCTCAAGGGCAGAACGAGCAGGTCCTCGGCGATCCCGTCCTTCAGCAGCCGGTCGGGCGCGTCATCGCCCAGTTCGCCGACGCAGATGCGCGCCGGCACCCAGTTTTGCGGATCGCCTGATACGACGGAATGCAGCGCGTCGAGATATTCCGGCGCCGCGAAAATTATGTTCGAGCTTGAAACATGCGCTTCGAGCGGATCGTCGCTGCTGACGATTTGCGCGGAGATGCCGGACTCCTCAAGATATTTTGCGATCATCACCGGCGTCGCAAGACCGCGCACGGCGACGACGGCGCGCATGTCGCGGCCGGCGTCGACGACCGGACGCGCCGGTTCGATCTCACGCGAGGGAATGGTGAAGTGAAACCGCGAGCCTTTGCCGATCCGGCTTGAAACGCCGATATCGCCGCCCATGGCGGCGACAAGGCGGCGCGAAATCGCAAGACCGAGCCCCGTGCCGCCGAAGCGGCGCGTCGTCGACTGATCTGCTTGCGAAAACGCCTCGAAAATGCGCGCCTGCTTCTCGGGCGGAATGCCGATGCCGGTGTCGATGACGGCGAATTCGATGACGCAATCGGCCCCCGCGCCGCTGACGCGGCGCGCCGTGATGATCACGCTGCCGCGCTCGGTGAATTTCAGCGCGTTGTTGACAAGGTTGGAAAGGATCTGACTGAGCCGCACCGGATCGCCCTCAATCGTTTCCGGCACGCCGGGCCCGATATAGGGCGTGAGATCGAGACCGGCGCGGGCGGCGCGCTCCCAGAAAAGGCTGACGACGTCTGAAATGACATCCGCCGGCCTGACTTCGATCTTTTCAATATCTAGCTTGCCTGCCTCGATTTTCGAGAAATCGAGAATGTCGTTGATGATCGCGAGAAGGCTTTTGCCGGACCGCACAATGACGTCGGCGTAGCGCTTCTGGCGCGGCGCGAGATCAGTGTTCGAAATCAGCTCGGCCATGACCAGCATGCCGTTCATCGGGGTGCGGATTTCATGGCTCATCGCAGCGAGGAATTCCGATTTCGCCCGATTGGCGGACTCGGCCGCTTCCTTGGCGTGCTTGAGTTCGCCAGTGCGCAGCATAACTGTTTTTTGAAGGTTTTCCTGTTGCGCCAGCAAGCGCGCGTCGCGATCCTGAATCTTGTCGAGCATCGCGTTGAAGGCGTCGACGAGATCGCCGACCTCGTTCGACGAACGACGAACCGCGCGGACGCCGAAATCGTCCTTCTCCTGAACGCCGCGCATGATCAGTGCGAGATTGATGATCGGGCTCGCGATGCTGCGCTGAATTCTGAGCGCCAGCAGCAGCCCGATAGCCGCGGCCATCACGGCAGCCGACAGCGAATCCCAGACGACGCTCCGGATATGTCCGCCAAGCTCTGAAGTGTCCGCGATAACAGTCAGCTTGCCGACTGGCCGACCGCCGTGCACGACCGGAGCGTGCGCGAACAGCGAGCGCGGTTTGATGATATCCATCATTGAGGGCGGCTGGTAGGCGAGAGGGTCTTTCTCGGCGAGAGCGACAGCGTCGCCAAGCTCGACGAAAATGGAATCGTCGAGCCGCTGAACGCGAATATAGTTAAGCGTCGGCATCGAGTTGATTGCGCGCAGAACTTCGAGCGTTTGCCGCGGATTTTCGGCGGCGACGGGGGCCGAGATGGCGGCGGCGAAAATGGCGGCGCCGGTTTCAAGCTCCTGCGTGCGTTCCTCGGCGTACCGAACGACGTCACGCGACACGGAGATGCCGGTCGCAAGAAGGACGGCGCCGAAGATGGCCGTCACGATCAGCGACGTCAGCTGTCCGCGTATGGATGTCCTGCGATCCGCCACGATATCTCCGAATGCAGTCACCTAACTGCCCGAAAATTCTTGCGAATTGCTTGAAAGGTCTGTGCGGCCGCGCGTTAACAAATAATTCGGACAATTAGAGGCAAAAGTAACAGGTTTGCCGCGCCCCCTAGCCGCGCGGATGAGGGGAATTTCGGGCTGATGTTAGCCGCACGCATTCTCATAATCGACGACGACCCGATCATGCGGGAACTGGCGTCGATGCGCCTTTCCGAGGCCGGGTACGATTTTGTCGTTGCGGAAAATGGCGAAGAAGGGCTGGCGCGCTTCCAGGAGGGCGGCTTTGATCTCGTCATTTCTGACGTCGACATGCCCTGCATGGACGGATTTGAGGTGACGCGAGCCATCCGTCGTGACCCCACACGAAGCGAAACGCCGGTTATCGTCATCACGGGCAGCGAAAGGCGGGACGCCGTCGAGGAAGCCTTCGCCGCCGGCGCGACGTCGTATCTTTCAAAGCCGATTAACTGGACGCTGTTCACGCAGGCCGTGCGCTTCGTCCTGAAGGCGAGCTTCGACCAACGCGACCTGCGCCTCGCGCGCGACGCGGCCGAAGCGGGTTCGCGCTTCAAGGACAGTCTCTTGTCCATAATGAGTCATGAACTTAGAACGCCGCTCAATGCTATTATCGGATTCGGCCAGATCCTCGCCGATCAGTTCGACCGCGAAAATGATCATCTGCACAAAGAATACGCAGATTACATCATCGACGGCGGCAAGCGGCTGCTGAATTCCGTTTCGGACATGTTGCTCGCCTCGGACGCACGGTCGGGGCCGATCGCCCTCAACCGCGTCGATTGTACGATTGACGATCTCATCAATCTCGGTCTCGCCCCGCTTGAGCGCACGATCGCCGCTTCGCAGGCGACGATCCGAAAACTGGTGCAGGATGGCGGACAGGAAATCTGCTGCGACCGCACGCTTGTCGCCCGGTGCATTGGAAAAGTCGTCGAAAACGCCCTCAAATTCTCTTCCGTCGGCGTCACCATCACGATCGGCGCCGCGGCGACGAAGTCCGGCGAGATAGCCTTTCTGATCAAGGATGACGGACCCGGCATCGCCTCAAGCCGGCTTGAGGGGGTGACCCAGCCCTTCAGCCAGTCGGACATGTCGCTGCGCCGCTCCAAGGAGGGCCTCGGCCTCGGCTTGCCGCTCGTCAGCGCCGTCATGCAGGCGCATGGCGGAAGGTTGCGGCTCGCTTCAGAGCGCGGCGTGGGAACGAGCGCCTATCTGATCCTGCCAGCCTCTTGCAGCCGATCCGCGCCCGCAGCCGAAGTCGCCTGAACCGGCGCTGTGCTCTCACGCGCACCCCGCTTGACGCTTCGCCGGCGATCTTTATGACGAGCCGGCCGCACTAAATCTCACCGATGTGATCGGGCGCGTAGCTCAGCGGTAGAGCACTACGTTCACACCGTAGGGGTCACAGGTTCGAACCCTGTCGCGCCCACCATAAACCGCTTTTTCTGAAACGGCGCGCAACCGCGATTGCATCGAAGATGCGCTTTGCTGCAACGCAGCATGGCAAGCGAGTCCCGGAGCCGGTCGCTTGTTGCAAATTTGGCACGGTCGGGATGGAGGCGTTCTAACAACCGACTCGTTTACTTTACGGCGACTCTTAGGCGCGCAAATACTGGACAACCGCGCTTCCCGCCCTCTTGCGGCGCCGGTCAAATTCGCCCCCTCTTGGGGCATCGCATACGCCCCTTTCAGGGAGGGGCTCATGAAGGGGTTAACCATGAAAGCATCCAACGGCCTCGTTCGCATGACGGGACGTCTTCTTTGCGGCGCTGCAGTGAGCGCGATCGCCGCCGGCGCCGCATCGGCGCAATCGATCAGCGACGAAATCGTCGTCACCGCCCAGCGTCAGGAGCAATCGCTTCAGGACGTTCCGATCGCCGTCTCGGCGTTTGGCGGCGATGACCTGCAAGCGCGCCAGCTCGAAACGTTCGGCGACATTCAGTTCAACATCCCGAACTTCCAGTATTCACGGACGAACTTCACGGGAGCGGCCGTCTCCATCCGCGGCGTCGGCAACTTCCTCGTCGCCGCCAGCTCGGAAAACGCCGTCTCCGTTCACCTGAACGATTTCTTCCTGAGCTCGCCGCGCCTTTTCGAAACCGAATTCTTCGACATCGAACGGCTCGAAATTCTCCGCGGTCCCCAGGGCACGCTGTTCGGCCGCAACGCGACGGGCGGCGTCATCAACGTCATCACCGCCAAGGCCTCGACGGACGGCTATAGCGGCTACGCTGACGCCGAATACGGCAATTACAATTCGGTGAAGGTCCAGGGCGCGATAAACGTCCCGCTTTCCGAAACGCTCGCGGTTCGCCTCGCCGGCACGACGATCCAGCGCGACGGCTACACGACGAACGTGTTTGACGGCCGCGACATCGACGATCGCAACATCTACGCGCTGCGCGGTTCGGTCCGCTGGCTGCCGACGGAGAACACGACGATCGACATCACGACGAGCTATATGCGCGAAGACGATTCACGCATGCGTCACCAGAAACAGGCCTGCGAAGCCGGCCCGCTCCAGCCGCTGCTCGGCTGCGACCCGAACGGCCCGCGCAGCTTCGATGCGCAAGACCCGCGCGCGACCTTCCTCGTCAACAACTCGGCTGAATCGCTCGGCGCCATTTTCGGCGCGGCGGCGGCGCCGTTCGGGCTTTATTCGCTCGCCGGCCCTGTCCCGCTCGGCCAGGCGCAACCTGCGGACCTGCGCTCGGTCAACTGGGACACGCGCCCGAAATACGATGCTGAAGAATCCATCTTCATGATGAATTTGAAGCACGATTTCGAAAACTGGTCGTTCAAGCTTAACGGCGGCTGGGGCAATTCGAAGATCGCCACGCGCACCGATTATGACGGCGGCGTCGGCCCGCAATTCGCGCCGCCCGCCGCGCTCGCCCTCCTGCCGGGCGTCGCCGCGCTCTATTCCGACGGCCTGTTCCCAATTTCGAGCTTCGACGTCGGCGTTACGAACACCAACGGCAATGTCGGCGTCATCGGCGGTCATGTGTTCGACCGCTCCGATCGTTATCGCGCGACCGACCTGTCGATCGGCGAAACGGACCATTGGTCGGTTGAAGGCATTATCAACACCGACTTCGACAGCGCGTTCAATTTCCTGATCGGCGTCAATCACACCGAATCGAACGGCTACGCTGACTACGGCGTCGCCACGAGCGGCCTCGACTACTTCTCGCTCGTCGGCGGCACGCTGGCGGCGGCTTCAACCGCCCAGGCGACGGCCTGCGCGGTGACGCTGGCTGGCGGCGGCGCGCCGACGCCGGCGCAGATCGCGGGCTGCACGAACAGCTTCTCGACGCAGCCGATCCCGGCGCAGATCGCCGGCGGCCAGGCCTTCCAGGCGGCGGCGGCGCAAGGCTACAGTTTCTATCGGCCTTACTTCTATAACGACACGGACGACAACTTCCTCGATTCGACGTCGATTTTCGGTGAGATCTATATCGACCTCTCCGACACGCTGCGCTTCACCGGCGGCATTCGTCATAACTGGGACACGAAAGGCCTTCGCGATCGCGGCGGGCTGCTCGATTCCTTCGTTGCTTTTGCGACGGGAACGCTCCCGGCCGGCGTGACGCCGGTCGTGCCGATCGGCACGCCGTCGGTTCGCGGCCTGCTCGATTCGGATGAATTCACGCAGAACACGCCGGGCGCAGTTAACGACTTCCGCGTCGTCGAAGGCGACTTCAATGCGACGACCGGCCGTGCGGTGCTTCAG
Organism: uncultured Alphaproteobacteria bacterium; assembly: GCA_937895955.1. GTDB lineage: Bacteria > Pseudomonadota > Alphaproteobacteria > Caulobacterales > Parvularculaceae > Amphiplicatus. The sequence goes on from CALAZI010000193.1 coordinate 28,343, forward strand.
TGGACGCCGAATGACAGCACGCAGTGGTATCTCTCCTGGACGCGCGGCTACAAGCCGGGCGGCTTCAACCCCCGCGCGGCGACCGCCAGCGTCGCTCCGACCTTCGATCCGGAAGTCATCAACGCTTTCGAACTCGGCGTGAAGGCGAATCTGGGATCGACGCTGCAGGCGAACATCACCGGCTTCTACTACGACTATTCGGGGCTGCAGGTGTCGCGTATCGCCCAGAACACCTCGTTCAACGAGAACATCGATGCTGAAATCTACGGCATCGAGGGCGAATTCGTGTGGGCGCCGACCGATCGCTTCACGGCGAACATGAACGTCTCCTATCTCCACACGGACATCGGCGCGTTCTCGACGGTTGACGTTCGCAACCCGACGGCCGGCCGCACCGACGTTGAACTGGTCGCGGACATCGTCCTCGGTCAGAACTGCGTCATCACGCGCGGCGCGACCGATAGCCCGCTCCTGCTCGCCAATGGCGGCACGGCCCTTCCGGGCGGCGCAGCCAATCCTCTGAATGCGCTGATCGCCTCGCCGTTCTCGGTCTGCTCGCAGCTCGCGGGCAACATCGCGACGATCAACACCCTCAGCGGCGGCACCTATGCGGTCGTCCCGGGCGGCCTTGAACAGTCGATCGAAGGCAACCGCCTCCTCGGATCGCCGGAGTTCAAGATTGCGGGCGGCATCCAGTATGAAATGCCGATGGGCGCCAACCACGTCCTGACGCCGCGCGTCGACGCCTACTATCAGAGCAACTTCTACTCCAACAACTTCAATACGGAGCAGGACCTGATCGACGGCTACGCCTATCTCAACGCGCAAGTCACCTTTGCGCCGACGGAAGGCAACTGGGCGTTCCGCTTCTTCATGCAGAACCTCACGAACAGCGATGCGCTGACGGGCGCCTATGACTCGGGCGAAACGTCGGGCAACTTCCAGAACCTCTACATTCTGGAACCGCGCCGCTGGGGCGTCGGCCTCAACATGCAGTTCTAGGAAAACCGACCAACTCGGCGGGAAAGGCGGCCTTCGGGCCGCCTTTTTTGTTTTCCGCGCGTCGTTAACGATAAATCCAAACGAAACGTTAAATAGGATGATTCAAATTGTTCCCATTGACGGCGACCGGATCGGCCGACGCGCGAGCAGCGCCGAGGCAATCTCTCTGGGCGGAATTGGGCAGGATGACGCGAAAAAGACGAAAGGCGTTGCGGCGATCCTTTGCGGCGTGCCGCAAGGGATCTTCCGCCGTCGAATTCGCGCTTGTCGCGCCGGTTTTCCTGGCGCTCGTCTTTTCCATTCTTGAAGCCGGCGTTTTCTTTTTCATCGAAGCGGGCGTTGACGCCGCAAACGCCAAGGCGGCGCGCCTCATTCGCACCGGTCAGGCGCGGACGAATTCGATGTCGCGCGATGCGTTTTACAATGAAATCTGCAAGGTCGTGAAAATGTTCGGCGATTGCGACACGCGCCTCACCGTCGATGTGGCGCGCTATTCCTCCTTCGCGGCGCTTGCGGCCGACGCCGACGATCCGGTCGTTTGCCGCGACGCCGATCAGGATGCTGTCGATAACATACCCTATCAGGCCGGCGGCGCCCGCGACATCGTTCGCATCCGCGTTTGCTACATGCACAAAAGCTTTAACCCCGCTCTCGGCCTTAACCTTGAAAAAACCGCCGGCGGATCGGTGAGAATGCTGTCGACGTCGATCTTCAGAAATGAGCCCTATGCAAACGAAGGCGCGGGAGGCGGAATCGGCGGCGGCAATGGCGGCGGCGATGATGACGATTAGGGCTGGCTTTCGCGCGGCTCGCCGCGCCTCAAAACGTCTTGCGCGTGCACGGTCGGGCGTCGCCGCGGTCGAATTCGCCTTTATCGCGCCGATCATGATCGTTCTGTTTTTCGGCGTCATCGAAGGATCGGCGGCCTATTCGGCGAACAGAAAAGTAATGCAGTCCGCAAACATGCTGGCCGATCTCGTCGCGCAGGAAACATCCGTAACGCAAGACAATCTCGACGATCTGTTCGTCGGCATGGAGGACGTCATCTCCTCGCGCGATATTGAAGTCGACTTCACGGTGACAAGCGTTTATCTCGATGCGGCGACGAATGAAGTGAAGGTTCACTGGAGCCGCAATTCGAAAGGCGAAACGCCCTACCCTGCGGATTCCGTTTACGCCGGCCCTGTCGACGCCGCGCTGCTGGACGATAAGTCTTTTCTGATCGTGGCGGAAACCGACTTTGACTACGCCTCGCCAATATCGCAGAAAATCATCGGCGATGTCGCCATGCGCAAATTCGCGAGCCGCTGGCCGCGCCTGACCGCGAAGGTGCAATATTGCGTCAGCCCGGGCAACTGCACGAGCTGAAAAGCCCCGCCGCAGCGGGGCTTTTCGCCGTTCAGGCCCGTACGGAACCTCTATTCGGTCAGGTTGGTGATTTTGTTGCGCGGCGCATTGTCCGATTCGATCAGCTGGCGAACAAGCTCCGGCATCGCTTCAAAGCTCGCCTGATGGAGCGCAGAAAGCGTCCCGTCGCCGGCGTGTGAAATGTCGAATCCCGCCGTTTCGGCGGAACGCACATTGAGGATCGAGGCCGACATGTCGTCGACATACCCGTCCGCGCTGACAGTCTTTGAATAGATTTCATCGCGGAACTTTTGGGAGAGAGAGAAAAACGCCCTGAGGCTGGACGCGACATTGCCGCGCGGAATGCCGTAATCGGCGATGTCGTAACGGCTCAAAAAAGCGCTCGTTCCGTTGGCGTGGATGCCTGCGCTCGTAAAAGCGTATTTCTGGTTGAAGGCTGAAACCGATTGCGCATTTGACGCGCCGCCGCTGAACAGGGCGAAAAAATGGGCGCCGACGCATCTGGATTTCTTGTCAGCGCCGAGGCAGGCCGTTGGCGTAACGACAAAATTGAGCGCGCCGCCGATAGAAGCGGCGATGAAAGGATGTCCGTCGGCGAGCTGGCGCTCCTGCCAAACGATGCCAAGCTCCGTCAGCACGGGCCCGAGGTTGACCGGATCGAAATTGGCGACCGGTTGGTCCGGGTCTGAAATGAGTTCATTGCCCTGCGCGCTCGCCGCGGCGGCGGAAAGGACAAGCGCGAGCGCGCCAAGAGAAAGTCGGGCAAAAGTCTTCTTCATGAGATCCCCAATCCTGTTCAGCCGATATGGCGGCCGCAAGCGCCCCACCGCCCTGCGACATCAGCGATCTTAAGCGGCAAAGAGGCGGGGCGCAAATGCCGCGTGACTTTGCCCGCCGCGCGTGGTTGAAGCCGGCCCCATGACCGAAAACCGCCCCAATAAAGCGAAAAAGCCCCGCGCCGAACCGGCGAAAACGCCGGCGCCGGCGGGTTTTGCGCCGCGGCGGGCCGCGCTCGACATCCTCACCCTGATCGCGAGCGGCAGGACGCTCGACCAGGCGTTCGAGACTTGCCGAACCTTCGGCGCGCTTGAAGGGCCGGATCGCGGTCTCGCCCATGCGATCGCCGCTTCGGTCATGCGCCGGCGCGGGACGCTCGATCATGTGATCGGCCCCTATCTCGACCGGCCCATCCCGAAGCGCTCCGAGCGCGCAATGAACATCCTTCGCCTTGCAGCAGCGCAGAGCCTTTTTTTGCAGACGCCGGACCATGCGGTTGTTTCAATCGCCGTCGCGCTCGCCAAGGAATATCGCGAGACCGCTGGCTATGCCGGGCTGATCAACGCTGTTGCGCGAAAGATCGCCGCCTCAGGCGTGAAATCGCTCGACGGTTTGCCGGAGCGCATTGATACGCCGGGCTGGATGTGGCGCGGCTGGGAGCGAAATTTCGGTCCGGAGACGGCGCGCGCCGTCGCCCGCGCGCATCAACGCGAGGCGCCGATTGATCTGACGCCGCGCGATCCCCTGAGAGCCGGCGAAGTCGCCGAGACGACAGGCGGCGTTCTCTTGCCGAGCGGTTCGGTTCGCCTTCCGGCGGGCTCGAAAATTCCGACCCTTCCAGGCTTTGACGACGGCTTATGGTGGGTGCAGGACGCAGCGGCGGCGCTGCCGACGAAACTGCTGGGCGATGTCGAAGGCAAGCGCGTCTTCGATCTTTGCGCGGCGCCGGGCGGCAAGACGATGCAGCTTGCCGCCGCCGGCGCTGATGTCACGGCCGTAGACATCGAGGGCATGCGCTTGAGGCTCGTCGCTGAAAATCTTGCGCGCACCAAACTCGCCGCCGAGACGGTCAAGGCGGACATCCTTGACTGGGCGCCGGACACGGCGGCTGACGCGATTCTTCTCGATGCGCCCTGCACGGCGACCGGCACGATCCGTCGCCACCCCGACATCCTCTGGACCAAGGGCGAGGGAGAGTTGAAATCCCTCGCCGCGCTGCAGGCGAAAATGATCGACAAGGCGCTCGGCCTGCTCAAGCCCGGCGGGCTTCTCGTTTACTGCACCTGCTCGCTGCAGCCGGAAGAAGGGGAAAAACAGGCAGCCGCCGCGCTAGCCAGGCATGAAGGGATCGAGCGTATCCCGGTCCGACCTGAGGAAATCGGCGGGCTTGCGGCCGTCACCAGGGACGGGGATCTGCGAACCCACCCGGCGATGCTCGCCGCCGAAGGGGGGCTGGACGGCTTTTTCGCCGCCCGCTTCCAAAAGCGTTAACCGTCTAATTTCAGCGCAATTTCGCCGCGCCGCCCTTGTAACAGGCCGGCGAAATCCTGATATTCACCCTCGGTTTTAGGCAACCTTCGGATGAAAGGCTGATCTGTCCATGAACGATCTTCGCAGGAATTACGGCGCAACGACCGCCCGCGCCGATGGGCGCGTCATTGACGAGGGCCTGCGCCAGTACATGCTCGGCGTCTACAATTACATGGCGATGGCGGTCGCCGGCACGGGACTCGTTTCTCTCGCCGTCGCGTCGAACCCTTCGCTGGTGACGGCGATCGCCGGCACCCCCCTGAAATGGGTGATGTTCGCCGCCATTCTCGGCATCGGCTGGTTCGCGCCGCGCGTCATTTTTTCCGGCTCGAAAGCCGCAGCGCACGGCCTCTTTTGGGTTTACGCGCTCGCCTGGGGCGCCTTGATCGCGCCGATGCTCTTCGCGTTCAACGCGGCCGGCGCCGCGCAGGAAATCTACAAGGCGTTTTTCATCACGGCCTCGGTCTTCGGCGCGACAAGCCTTTACGGCTATACGACCAAGAAAGACCTGTCGGGCATGGCGACGTTCCTGTTCATGGCGTCGATCGGCCTTCTGATCGCGATCGTTCTCAACGTCCTGATCTTCCAGTCGACGATCATGAGCCTCGTCACGTCGGGCGCGGTCGTCCTCGTCTTCTCGGCTGTCACCGCCTATGAGACGCAAATGATCAAGGAAATGTACCGCGAAGGCGGCGCGGCGAACGACCGCGCTTCGATCTTCGGCGCTTTCGCGCTTTACGGCTCCTTCGTGACGCTGTTCGTGCATATCCTGAACATTCTCGGGATCATGCGCAGCGATTAAGCTGACGCGGTTCTGTCTAATGAACGACCCCCGCCCTTGGGCGGGGGTTTTTCTTTGCCGTATTGTGACCGGCTGTGACGTTGACGCCGCTGGCGCGCAGCCGAATATCATGCTCAATGGCGCCTCATGCACGCAACTGACCAGACCGGCCTGCCGATATCGAACGCCTGCGCGAAGGCGGCGGCCGGCTATGACGCCTATCTTCATGAATTCCTTTCCTACGGCGCGGGACTGCGCGATCTTTTCACGATCGCCGACGCGACGCCGGATGCCGCCTTGCTGAACGCGCACGCCGCCGCGCTGCATCTCGCCTTCGAAGGGGCGGAAGGCTGGGAGAACGCCGCCCCCTATCTCGCCAGAATGCGGCGCGCCGAGGCGACGGCGACGGATCGCGAAAGGCTGTTCGCCGCAGCGGTTGAGAGCTGGGCCGCGCGCGATTACGCGCGCGCGCTCGCCGCGCTTGACGAATTGACGCTGCGCTGGCCCGCCGATCTTTGCGCCGTCAAATGGGGACAATATCACGCCTTCAATCTCGGCGATCAGCCGGCGATGCTGCGCTTCGCCGAACGCGCGCGGATCGTCTTTGAAGATCGCCCCTATGCGCATGGCATGATCGCCTTCGCCCTTGAGCAAAATCATCGCCTTGAGGAAGCGGAAGAAGAAGGCATTCGGGCGACTGAGATCGCGCTTGACGACGCCTGGGCGCACCACGCCGTCGCGCATGTGATGGAAACGCAAGGCCGGGCGAAAGACGGCGCGCGCTGGCTCGATCATTGCGCGCACACCTGGGAGAAAAAAGGCGTCTTCATTCGCGACCATAATTGGTGGCATGCGGCGCTCTTTCGCCTGGCGCTCGGCCGTTATGAGGAAGCGCTGGCGATTTACGACAAGAGATTGTGGGGAGCGTGGCCTGAGTTCCCGCAAGAGCAGATCGGCGCCGTTTCAATGCTGTGGCGCTTTGAAATGCGCGGCATCGATGTCGGCGACCGCTGGGCGCCGGTCGTCGACCAGGTGCGCCGCCGCGCCGGCGAGCACATCCTGGCCTTTCACGATCTGCATTACCTCTACGCGCTTGCGCGGGCCGGCGCGCCGGGCGAGGCGGACGCCTTCTTCGCATCGCTGACGCGATGCGCGGAAAGCGCGGCCGAACCCAGCAAGGCGTTCTGGCGCGAGACCGGCCTGCCGGCCGCCGAGGCGGTGCGCAGTTTCGCGGCAGGGGATTACGCCTGCGCCGCCGAGCGTTTCGCCGCCGCATTGCCGCATCTTGAGCGCGTCGGCGGAAGCCACGCGCAACGCCATCTCTTCATCGAGGCCTATGAACGCGCCGCCGCTTCGGCGCGCGGCAAGAGCGAGCCGATCAGCGGTCCCGCCAGCCGTTCGTGATCGGATAGCGCCGGTCCCTGCCGAAATTCACTTTCGTGACTTTAGGGCCCGGCGGCGCCTGTCGACGCTTATATTCGGCGACATAAAGAAGATGTTCGACGCGCTTCACGGTCGCCTCGTCATAACCGTCGGCGACGATCTCACGAACGGACATTTCACGCTCAACGAGGCGCACGAGAATCCCGTCGAGAATGTCATAAGATGGAAGCGAATCCTGATCGGTCTGGTCGGCGCGCAATTCCGCCGACGGCGCTTTTAAAATGATCCGTTCCGGGATCAACGCCGCTTTCGGCGCCTTAAGGTCATGCGCATGGTTCTCATTGCGCCAGCGGCAAAGGCGATAGACGTCGGTCTTGTAGAGATCCTTCAGCGGATTGTAGCCGCCGTTCATGTCGCCGTAGAGCGTGGCGTAGCCGACCGACATTTCCGACTTGTTGCCGGTCGTCAGCACCATGGCGCCGAACTTGTTCGACAACGCCATCAGGATGACGCCGCGAATGCGCGACTGGATGTTCTCCTCCGTCACATCCGCCTTGCGGCCGGCGAAGGCGGGCGCGAGCATTTCGCCGAACGCCTTGACCGCCGGCTCTATCGGGATGCTCTCATAGGAAACGCCGAGCCGCCTGGCGCAGTCTTCCGCGTCCTCAAGGGAATGCGCCGCCGTATAGCGCGACGGCATCATCACGCAGCGAACGCGATCGGCGCCGAGGGCGTCGACGGCGATCGCCGCCGTCAGCGCCGAATCAACGCCGCCGGAAAGGCCGATGACGACGCCCGGAAAGCGGTTCTTTTCAATATAATCGCGCACGCCGAGAACGACGGCGCGATAGATCATTTCATCGCCGGCAACCCACGCCGCGTCAGGTCCGGCGACGCATTCCCAACCGTTGCCGCGTTCTTCCCATTCGGAAAGAAAAACGCCCGGTTCAAACTGCGGCGCGCGGTGAACGATCTCGCCGGCGCGATCCATGATGAACGCGGCGCCTTCGAAAACGACTTCATCCTGTCCGGCGAGCTGGTTGACGAACATCAACGGCTTGCCGGTCGATTTGACACGCTCGCGCGCGGCGCTCTCCCTCTCTTCAAGCGAAGTGACGCGAAAAGGCGAGCCGTGCGGCACGATGAAGAAATCGGCGCCCGCTTCAGCGAGCGCCTCGCCGGCGCCCGGCAACCACATGTCTTCGCAGACCATGAGGCCGAGCTTTGCCCCCTTGAAGTCTGTCGGCTGCGGAAATTCCGGCCCCGGCGCGAAACGACGCGGCTCATCGAAAACGCCGTAATTCGGCAACCGCACTTTGTAGCGGGTCGCCTTGATCTCGCCCCTGTCGAGAAGAAACGCAGCGTTATAGAGCGCCGCGCCCTCGCGCCAGGGCGAGCCGATGATCATCGCCGGACCTTGATCCGCGGTCACCGCCGCAAGCTCCTCGACAGCGGCGCGGCAGGCGCGCTGGAAGGCGGGCTTTTGAACAAGATCTTCGGGCGGATAGCCGCAAACGACAAGCTCGCAAAAAACGGCGAGATCGGCGCCGACTTTAGCCGCTTCAGCGCGCGCCGC
>CALAZI010000194.1 GCA_937895955.1 uncultured Alphaproteobacteria bacterium
CGGTTCGCTGCCGATCCGCGCGCAGACGCCGCCCGCGCGTCTGTTTGAGCGTCCGTCATGCGGGTTCCCTCCCATATTTTCTCAACCCTATGCCGCGCTGAGAACGCCGGATTGACGCAGGTCAAGGACCGCGGGCCCAGGCCTCCGGCGCCGCGCGATAGTGGATTTTTGGACCGGCGCGCGGCAAGAGAGAGCCAGCAATTCCGGAGCCGTCATGAAATTCTTTGTCGACACCGCAGAAGTTTCTGAAATCAAAGCGCTTATCCCGACCGGGCTCGTCGACGGCGTCACCACCAATCCGAGCCTCGTCGCCAAATCCGGCCGCGATTTCAGGGAGATGATCGCCGAGGTTTGCTCCCTGACGCCGGGCCCCGTGAGCGCCGAAGTGACCGCGCTTGAAACCGAGCAGATGGTCGCGGAAGGAAAGTCGCTCGCCAAGATCGCCGCCAATGTCGTCGTCAAGCTGCCGCTGACCCTCAAGGGGATCGCCGCCTGCAAGGCGCTGACCGATGAAGGCGTCAAGACGAATGTGACGCTCTGCTTTTCCGCCAACCAGGCGCTGATCGCGGCCAAGGCCGGCGCGACGTATATTTCACCTTTCATCGGCCGTCTCGATGATATCGGCGAAGACGGCATGCAGCTTATTCGCGACATTCGCCTCATCTATGACAATTACGGCTTCAGGACGGAAATTCTCGCCGCCTCGATCCGCTCGCCGCAGCACATGCGTGAATCGGCGCTCTCAGGCGCGGATGTCGCCACCGCGCCGCCTTCGGTCATCCGCGCGCTCGCCAATCATCCGTTGACGGATAAGGGCCTCGAAGCGTTTCTTGCGGACTGGGCGAAAACGGGACAGAAAATCCTTTGACCGAACCCGGCGACAGCGCGGCGGTCGTCCCCTGCGACGAGAATGAAACCGGCGCGGACTGCCCGGCGCTTGTCTACGCCTTCGGCGTCAGGGAGACGACGGGTCATCCCCTGACTTGGGATGAGGTGAAAGCCGGCGCGCGCGCGGCCGAATTCGACTGGGTTTGGATCCATCTCAACGTCAATTCGGAAGACGCGGCGCAATGGGCGCGGGCGCAGGACTTTTTGCCGGGCGCGGCGGCGGAGGCGCTGTTCGCGATGGAAACCCGACCGCGCATGACGCGCTTCGACGGCGGCGTCGCCGTCAATCTGCGCGGCGTCAATCACAATCCGGGCGCCGAGCCCGAAGACATGGTGTCCTTGCGCATCTGGGCCGATCCTAAGCATGTCGTCACCGCGCGCCGGCGCGTCGTCAAGGCGATCGCTGACGTGCGGGCGATCATCGAACGTCCGAACAGCGGCCCGAAAGATCCGGGGGAGTTCGTCGCGCTGCTGGCTGCGAAGATCACCAATGCGATTGAGCCTTATGTCGAGGAAGTGACCGACGCGATCGACGAGCTTGAAGACGTCGCGCTTGAGGAAAACGAACGCAATATCCGCGCGCGCCTCGCTGACGCCCGCCGCACCGCGGTTCAGCTCCGCCGTTACGTCGCGCCGCAACGCGACGCCATCAATTCGCTTTCCTTAAGCGATGTCGCGCTCTTTGACGACCGCACGCGGCTGCATTTGCGCGAGACGTCTGATGCGGTGACGCGGATGACAGAAGAGATCGACGCGGCGCGTGAACGCGCGATGATCCTGCATGAGCAGATCATGGATCAGCGTTCCGAGACGATGAACAGGAATATGCTCATCCTTGCGACTGCGACGGCGGTTTTTTTGCCCCTGCAGTTCATTGTCGGACTTTTGGGGATTAACGTCGCCGGCATTCCCGGCGCGCAGAGCCCGCTCGCATTCTGGGTCGTCGTCGCCATCTCCCTGACGATCGGGGCGGCGATGATCGGCTTCTTTCGGTCGAGAGGTTGGATTTGAGACTTATCCTCGCCGCTGTCGCATTCGCGTTCTCCCTTATTGCGGTCGCGCCCGCCCAGGACGCCGCCGACCGGGCGCGTGAGAAAGATATCGCGTCCGCCGCCGCGACGCTTTCCGCGCTTGCCCGCGATCTGCGGGAAGACGGCGTCGATGATCCGAATGAATTCGAGCGCGCGGTGCGATCCATCGCCCGCGCCTCGCGCGAGCGCCTGTCGCCGGTTGAGGAGGCGATCGGGCGAACGCAAGACAGTCTCGATCTGCTCGGCCCGGCGCCCAAAGAGGGCGAGCCGGCGGAAGCCGCCGCCGTCGCGAATGAACGCGCCAAGCTTAACGAGACGCTTTCCTTCCTGCGCGGACAGCAAACGCGCATTCGCGCCAATATTGATGAAGCCGCCTCGCTGCTCGGCCAATTGTCGGAACGGCGTTTGCGCGACCTTTATCGTAAGGTCCTTCGCCGCGGAGAAGCGCTCGTCACGCCGACGCTTTGGAGCGAAGCGGCGGCGCGCGCGTCCGATCTCGGCGGCGCTTTTTCCCGCTATTTTGAAAAATGGTCGGAAAGCCGAACAAACAGCGGCGGCGTTCTTTTGAGCCTTGGGGGGCTAGCGGGCGCTTTCTTTGCTTCCCTCCTTCTGTTCGGCCCCGTACGCGACTGGCTTCGGCGCGTCGTCACGGCGCGCATTGAATCGCATGAGCCGACGCCGGCGCGCCGCGTCGCCGTCGCCGGCGTCAAAATGCTTGCGCGCCTCATTCCGGGCGTCGTCGGCGGGTTCATCATCATCGAAACGTCGCGCGCGCTCGGACTGCTTGGCGCTGAAGGCGTGCCCGTCGCGCGGGCGATATGGATTGCGCTCGTCGCCTATCTCATCGTCGACGGGTTCACCGGCGGGCTTTTTGCGCCCTCTGCGCCCGCATGGCGGCTCGCGGATGTTGAATCAGCGAAAGGCAAACACGCTTCAGCGTTGCTGATCGCCGTTGTTTTAATGGTCGGCGCAAAATCCGTTCTGACCGAGATCGCCGCGGCGGCCGTCGTTGAGGGGGCGTTCAACGACGCTGTCCGCGGCGTCGCATCAATATTCGTCGGCGGAATGCTCTTCCTCCTGTGCGAACGGCGCCTCTGGACCGGCCAGGAGAAAGAGGCGGCCGCGGCCGGCGGCAAATCCGCCGAAGCGGACCATGAAGACCCTTCATCGATATGGCCGGTCATGCGCTTCGTCGGCCGCACGCTCGGCGTTCTCATTATGGCGGCGGCGATCGCCGGCCATGTCAATCTCGCCGACTTCGCGTCGACGCGGCTTTATTATCTGGCGATCATCCTGTCAGTCGCCTGGTTCATTCGAGCGGCGCTGAACGAAACGGCCGGATGGGCCGATCGTCGCTTGCGATCAGGACGCGGCGCCGGCGCCGTTAAAGACGAAAGCCACGCATTTCGTTTCTGGGTCGGCCTCGGCGTCGATCTTGTGCTTGCGATTGCAATCGCGCCGGTCGTTTTTATTCTGGCTGGAGTCGATCCGAGCGCGGTGCGCGATTTCGTCTTGCGCGCCTTTGTCGGTTTCCGCGTGGGCGGGGTCGTCATCTCGCTCTCGGACATATTCTTCGCCATTGCGACATTCGTCGGCATTTTAACGCTGACGCGACTTATTCAGGGCGCGATGCAGCGCGGTCCGCTGGCGCATGCGCGCATCGATTCCGGCATTAAAAATTCTCTGACGACCCTGCTTGGCTATGTCGGCCTCGTTTTGGCCGCCGTTTTCGGGCTCGGCGTTCTCGGGCTCGATCTGTCAAACCTTGCGCTTATCGCGGGCGCCTTGTCGGTCGGCATCGGCTTCGGGCTTCAGTCTATCGTCAACAATTTCGTCTCGGGGCTCATTCTTCTCTTCGAGCGGCCGATCAAGGCAGGCGACTGGATCGTCACGGCGTCGGGCGAGGGGATCGTCAAAAAGATCAGCGTCCGCTCGACCGAGATCGAGACCTTTGACCGTGCGGCGATCATTATCCCGAATTCGGAACTGATCGCGGCGACCGTCACCAATTGGACCCACAAGAGCGCGCTCGGCCGCATTAGGGTGCCGGTCGGCGTCTCCTACGGGTCTGATCCTGAAAAGGTGCGCGAGATCCTTATAAAGGTCGCGAATGACCACCCGCTGGTGGTTCGTTACCCTGAGCCTTTCATCGTCTGGAACGATTTCGGGGCGTCTTCGCTGGATTTCGAACTCCGCGCCTTCCTGAGCGATATCGCGAAAGGCCTTCAGGTTAAAACTGATCTCCGATTCGCAATCTTCAAGGCTTTCAAGGAGAACGGGATCGAAATTCCGTTCCCGCAACAGGATGTTTATATAAGATCGGCGCCGGAAGGGTTCGCGACGCCGGCGGTTGCGAAGCGCGACGCGCACGGAACTGCTTCGGCGCACGAACAGGAAGACCCGGAAGCCGCGGAAGATGACTGATGCGAGGTCTTGATGCTTGAACTGAGACCGAACTGCGAATGTTGCGACAAGGATTTGCCGCCTGAAGCAATGGCGCGCATCTGCACTTTTGAATGCACGTTCTGCGCAGCCTGCGCCGAAGAGGTTTTGAAGGGCGTTTGCCCGAATTGCGGCGGCAACCTCGTCGAGCGGCCGGTGCGTCCGGCGGCTCTGCTGCGCAAATACCCGCCGTCGACAACGCGGGTCGTCAAGGAAGAAGGGTGCGCGCGGTGAGTTTCGTTTTTGAACCGCCTGCGCGGCCTGTCGCCGGCGTTCTCGGCGGCGGCGAATTCCCGGTGCGGCGGATTTTCTGCATCGGTAAAAATTACGCCGATCATGTGCGCGAGATGGGCGGCGATCCGAAGTCCGACCCGCCGGTCTTTTTCGCCAAACCGGCGGACGCGGTCGTCGGCACGGGCGGGATCATTCCCTATCCGCAAGGCACGGCGAACCTTCATTACGAGGGCGAGCTTGTCATCGCGCTGAAAGCGGGCGGGCGGGATCTGAAGACGAGGAAAGAAGCGGGCGCGCTCATTTTCGGTCAGGCTGCAGGGTGCGATCTGACGCGGCGCGATTTGCAGGCGGCGGCGAAAAAGGCCGGCGGTCCCTGGGACGCCGCCAAAGGGTTCGACAATTCCGCGCCGCTCGGTCTCATCGCGCGCATTGAGGATTTTCCGCCGGATCTTTTCGACGATGCGCGCCTCATCCTGAAAGTGAACGGCGTTGAGAAGCAGAATACGCCGTTGCGCGACATGATCTGGACGGTCCCGGAGATCATCATTGCGCTGTCGCAATTATTCGAATTGAAAGCCGGCGATCTCATCTTCACCGGCACGCCGGACGGCGTCGGACCGCTTACGCATGAAGATCAGGTTGAAGTGACGATCGGCGTCCTGCCGCCGCTTGAATTCGCGATCGAATAGCTGCGGGAGGGATAAAAATGGCGGAACTGGAATATTTTTCCGAACGGCAAAGCTTCTCTCCGCGTATTCTCGGCTTCATCGTCATTTCAACGGCGTTGGTCGGTTTCTACGCTTATTTCGCGACGCGCCACGCGCCAGGCGCCGAAATCGGATTGTTGATCCTTGCCGGATCGCTCGTCTTCGTCGTCGCGCTATTCTCCCTTCTTGGGTTGACGACGACAGTCACCGATGAGGGAGTGCGCGTTAAAGGGCTGATTTTCGTCAACCGGCTTATCCGGTTTGACGCCGTCGCTTCGGCCGAAATGCGCCGATACAAGCCGCTAGCCGAATATGGCGGCTGGGGCTATCGCATCGGTCCATCCGGCAAAGCCTATAACGCGCAAGGCGATGAGGGCGTTCAATTGGTCCTTAAAGACGGCGGGCGCGTCCTGATCGGATCGCAACGCGCGGCTGAGCTTGCTGCGGCGATCGCCGCGCGGATTAAATGATGGGTGATTGGATGTCGTCTGAAAAAAACGCTCGTTACCGCGAGGTCGGCGCCGAGATCGCCGCCGTTCTCGACGGCGAGGGGAACATTGTCGCCCGCATGGCGACCGTGTCGAACATGCTGCATCATGCATTCGACCATTACTTCTGGACCGGGTTTTACCTCGTCGATCCTGAAAAACGAGATGAGCTTGTCATTGGCCCCTATCAGGGAACGCTCGGCTGCTTGCGCATCCCGTTCGGCAAGGGCGTTTGCGGCGCCGCGGCCGCTCGGCGTGAAACGGTGATCGTCGAAGACGTGCACGAATTTGCCGGCCATATCGCCTGCGACGCGCGTTCCGAATCGGAGATCGTCGTTCCGGTCTTTGACGCTTCCGGAGCGCTCTTTGCGGTTTTCGACGTCGACAGCGACAGGAAAGCGATGTTCGACGCGCATGATAAAGCCGGCCTTGAGGCGATACTGAAGGCCGTTTTCACAGCCTGAAGCTCTTGAATCCTTTGGGGTTTGGGCTGGATGACTATTCTAATTCAGGGTGTTAGCCTTCTGTCCTGATCCCCTTCGTCAGCAGGGGGACGAACGTTCGGGCGGGAGAGGGACCGATGAAACAGATGCAGGGCCTTGATGCGGCCTTTGTCGCGTTTGAGCAGCCTAATGCGCCAATCCATATCGGCTCCATCGCGATTTACGACCCTTCGACCGCGCCCGGCGGCTTCGTGCGCTTCAAGGACATTCTGCATTTCATCCGCCACCGGCTGCATCTCGCCAAGACGATGCGCCAGCGCATGGTCAAGGTGCCGTTCGGCATCGACTATCCCTATTGGATCGAAGACCCGAATTTCGATCTCGAATATCATGTTCGTCACGCCGCTCTGCCGAAACCCGGCGACTGGCGTCAGCTCTGCATTTTGACGGCGCGCACATTCGCGCGCCCGCTCGATCTGACGCGCCCGCCGTGGGAGCTTCTGATCGTTGAGGGTCTGGACAATGTCGATGGCGTCCCGAAGGGCAGCTACGCGATCCTTTCGAAGGTTCACCATGCGGCGATCGACGGCGTTTCCGGGGTCGATCTGATGCACGCGCTGCACACGCTGACGCCTGACGTTCAGGAAATCCCCGATCCCGATCCCTGGAAGCCGGAGCGCATGCCGAGCCAGCTCGGCATGTTTGCGCGAGGCTATGTGCGCGGCTTCACCAATCCCTTGCGGCAGGCGAAAGTTGCGGCTGACTCAATTCCCGGCATGTACAAAATCGCCAAGGGCGCCATCAAAGGCGATTTCGACATCGCCTCAACCCTTTCGACGCCGCGCACGCGCTTTAACGGCAAGGTGTCGGCGCACCGCGTCATCGACGGGCGCTCATTCGCGCTTGCGGACATCAAAAAGATGCGCATTCTCGCCGACGGCGCGACGGTCAATGACGTCATGCTGTCGATCGTCGGCGGCGCGATGCGGGCTTACCTCATCGACAAGGACGAACTGCCGGACGAAACGCTCGCCGCCATGGCGCCGATCTCCGTGCGGGCGGATAATGAAAAGAATGCGATGGGCAATCAGGTGTCGGCGATGCGCGCGCCGCTGGGCACGCATATCGAAGACCCGGTTGAGCGTATCGCTTTCGTGAACGCTGAAACGCAGAAATCCAAGGCGATGACGAATGCGCTCGGCGCGCGACAGATGGCGGAGATGAGCAAGCTGTCGCCGGCGCTCTATATGGGCATCGGCGCGCGGCTCTATTCGCAATGGGGTCTCGCCAATCGCATCAGGCCGATCTTCAACACGGTCGTGACGAATGTGCCGGGACCGCCGGTGCCGATCTATTCCACCGGCGCGCGGCTCGTGAACATATTCGGCAATCTCTGCCTTCTCGACGGCGTCGCGCTCGGCCATGTCGTTCAAAGCTATGTCGACAAGATCACTGTGACGGCGACTGCCTGTCGCGACGCGATGCCCGATCCCGCCTTTTACGCCGAGTGCATTCAGGCCTCGTTCGACCAGCACCTTCAGGCGGCGGAAGAGGCGTCGAAAGCCGCTGCGTAAGCCGGTTGCCGGCGTTAGGAAACAAGGCGAGCCTCGGCGGGAAAGGAATCAAGCCATGGTTGCGTTTGAGGCGGGAAGGGCTGTTGGGATGAGGCCGGAAGAGCACAAGGTTCGGCCGCCGTCATTGTTCTGGCTGCTGACGGAAGGCCGCGCCGTCTTCGAATTCGGCGCCTTTTACTATCTTCGCCTTCTGATGCGCTATTTGCCCAAGGGCGACGGGCATCCCGTTATCGTGCTGCCCGGTTTTGTCGCGAGCGACGCCTCGACGGGACCAATGCGCGGCGTGTTGAAGGATCTCGGCTATCCCGCCTATGGCTGGGGGCTGGGACGCAATCTCAAGTTCAACGATGAACGCGAAGCGGCGATGGCCGCGCTTGTCGATCGCGTTTACGCCGAGCACGGGAAAAAAGTCTCGATCATCGGCTGGAGTCTTGGCGGCGTGTTCGCGCGCGAGCTTGCGAAAATGGCGCCGGAAAAAGTGCGCAGCGTCATTTCGCTCGGCAGTCCAATCACGCCGCATCGCGACTTTTCCAATGCGCGCACGCTCTACGACGCGATCAACGGAGCGCCGGAAGAACGCCGCGCGGCGCAGCTTGCGCAGTTGAACAAGGCGCCGCCCGTGCCGACGACGTCGATCTTTTCAAAGAGCGACGGCATCGTCGCCTGGCGCGGCTCCATCCAGCATCGCGAACACGGGCATGATCTCATTGAGAACATCGAAGCGCCGGCGAGCCATTTCGGGCTCGGCGTCAATCCTCTCGTCATCTATGTGATCGCCGACCGTCTGGCGCAGGCGGAAGGCGAGTGGAAGCATTTCGATTATGAGGGTGCGCGGAAGCTTTTCTTTCGCGGCCACTGACCGCCGTCGAGCGCCGGCGATTTCCGCATTAGCGCGCCGCTTGATCCAGCAGGCTCAGACGCGGCACGATTTCGCCCGGGCGGATCAGCGCGCCCGGCGCGATGACGGCGTTGGCGCCGATGCGCGCGTTGTCGCCGACAAGCGCGCCGAATTTTTCAACGCCGGTGTCTAGAACTTCGCCGTCAAGAAGGATGCGAATGCGTTTGTCATCGAGTTCATTGCGGTAATCGGCGATGACGGCGCCGGATTCGATATTGACGTCAGCGCCGATGATTGAATCGCCGATGAATGATTGATGCGCGACTTTTGAACCGCCGAGCATGAAAGTCGATTTAAGCTCGCAGGAGGGCCCGACGACGCAGCCTTCATCGAGAAAGACCCCGCCGCGGAGATAGGCGCCCGCGGCGATGAAGGCGTTGGGGCTGACGATGGCCGGCGACTTGATCGTCGCCCCTGTTTCGACGGTCGCGGTTCGATGCACGGCGACGCCGTCAGTCACCGTATAGCCGTTCAGCGCTCCGATGGCGCGCCGGATGATCGGCCCGGCGCGCGCTGTGATTTCCCAAGGGGCGAGTTCGCATAATTCGCGGAACAGGCCGTCTTTCGCCGAGGCGATCCAGTCACGCAGATCAATGGGAGAGGCCAAGGCCTAATCGTCGTCGTCGGTTCTGCGATCGATGTCGCTCGATCGCCGAAGGTCCGCTTTCGCCTTTTCGATGATACGCCGCACGTCGATAGGATCGTCGATATTCGGCAGTGTGATGACGCCGACGCCGGTGCCGCGCAGAACGAGGCTGCCGTAACCGAATATCCGGCCCCAGACGGACTGTGTGAGGGTGATCTCTTCGATCTTGTTGAGCGAAACTTCCTGCGTGTTCCGCGAGATGAGGCCTGTCTTGTAAACGAAGCGATAGGTCGTGACGGCGATTTCCGTCGTCCAGAGAATGATCATGTGATTAAGGAGGATCAGCGCGCCGATCCCGAAGCTGGCGAAGACGAACCACCAACCGACGCGCAATTCCTCAAAGGCGATGGGGTCGCTGAACGTGCCGAAATGCAGGAGCGTGTACATGACGGCCGGCGCCGCGCCGAGCGCGAACCAGAGCACCGGAAAAAAGCTGAAGGTCCAATTGAAATGAACCCGGTAAGCGATCTCCTCGCCCGGCGCCAAAGTCTTGTCGACATAGCCCGCCATTCTGACCAAACCCCTCCTCAGGTCGCCGCTACGCCCCCGCCGCGCCGGCATTTCGTTACTATATAGAGACCGGAGCGCGGCTGGAAAGACGAGAGCGGCGTTGAAAGCCTGTCTGGCGCACGATAAGAGGCGCGCCAGTTTCACCCGAAACACGGATTCAAACCGGAAAGAGCGCCCCTCCGGGCGGACACGATATGGCGAAACACCAGTATATCTATTTCATGCAGGGCCTGTCCAAAGCCTATACGGGCGGCAAAAAAGTCTTGGATAACATATACTTGCAGTTCTATCCGGATGCTAAAATCGGGGTCGTCGGCGTCAACGGCGCGGGCAAGTCGACGCTGTTGAAGATCATGGCCGGTCTCGACAAGGAATTTTCGGGAGAGGCCTACGCCGCCGACGGCGCGCGGGTCGGCTTCCTGCAGCAGGAACCCCAGCTCGATGCGTCAAAGACTGTTTTTGAGAACGTCATGGAGGGGCTCGGTCCCATCAAGGCGAAAATCGACGACTTCAACGCCGTCTCGGCCCAGATGGCCGAGGATTACACCGACGAGCTGATGGAGAAGATGTCGAAGCTCCAGGAGGAGATCGACGCCGCCGACGGCTGGGACATCGAGTCGAAAGTCGAAATGGCGATGGACGCGCTGCGCTGCCCGCCGGGCGAGTGGAAAGTCGACAATCTGTCGGGCGGCGAGAAGCGCCGCGTCGCGCTTGCCCGGCTTCTGCTGTCGAAGCCGGATCTCCTGCTGCTCGACGAACCGACGAACCATCTCGACGCTGAATCCGTCGCCTGGCTTGAAAATCACCTGCGCGAATATCCGGGCGCCGTCATCATCGTGACGCACGACCGTTATTTCCTCGACAATGTGACGGGATGGGTTCTCGAACTCGATCGCGGGCGCGGCATTCCGCATGAAGGAAACTATTCTTCATGGCTCGAAGCGAAGAGAAAGCGCCTCGAACAGGAAGAACGCGAGGAGCAGAACCGCAAAAAGACGCTCGACCGCGAATCCGAATGGATCAGCGCGTCGCCCAAGGCGCGTCAGGCGAAATCGAAAGCGCGCATCAACGCCTATGAGGAATTGCTTGCGAAAGCCGGCAAAGAGGAGATCAACACCGCGCAGATCCAGATCCCGCCCGGGCCGCGCCTTGGCGGCGTCGTCATTGAGGCCGATCATCTCAAAAAAGCGTTCGGCGACAAGCTTCTTATCGACGACCTTTCGTTCAAGCTGCCGCCCGGCGGCATAGTCGGCGTCATCGGCCCCAACGGCGCGGGCAAGACGACGCTGTTCCGCATGCTGACCGGCAAGGAAAATCCGGACGGCGGATCGCTTCGCGTCGGCGAGACGGTGAAGATGGGCTATGTCGATCAGAGCCGCGACGATCTCGCGCCGAATAAGACGGTGTGGGAGGAGATTTCCGGAGGTCTCGACATCGTCAAGCTCGGCAATCGCGAAATGTCGAGCCGGGCCTATGTCGGCTGGTTCAATTTCAAGGGCGGCGACCAGCAGAAGAAGGTCGGCAATCTTTCCGGCGGCGAGCGCAACCGCGTTCATCTCGCCAAGATGCTCACCGAAGGCGCGAACCTCCTTCTGCTCGACGAACCGACCAACGATCTCGATGTCGACACGTTGCGCGAGCTTGAGAGGGCGCTTGAAGACTTCGCCGGCTGCGCCGTCATCATCAGCCACGACCGCTGGTTCCTCGACCGCATCGCCACGCACATCCTCGCCTTCGAGGGCGACAGCCATGTCGAATGGTTTGAAGGAAACTTCGCCGCCTATATGGAAGACAAAAAGCGCCGCCTCGGCGCGGACGCCGACATCCCGCACCGGATCAAATACAAGCCGCTGACGCGGTAGAGGTCTGATCGGGGCCGCCGTCGCGGTCGAACAGCGCCGGCTTATTGACCTCACCCCCGAAACCCGGTGACGATCAGCCCTTCAGAACATGAGGGTTCACCATGAATCGCGCCGTTTTCCTGACCGCTTTATTCGCCGCCGCGCCCGCTATGGCGACGCCGACATATTTGACGTCGGCGCGGATGATCGATCCTGCGAACGGCAAGGTCGTTTCCGATCCGGCGATTGTCGTAGAAGACGGTAAAATCACATCCGTCGGGACGAAAGCGACGCTTTCCGCGCCAGACGGCGCCGAGACGATCGATCTTGGCGCGAAAACGATCCTGCCCGGCCTCATCGACATGCACACGCATTTGATTGGCGACGCATCGCTCGGCGGCTATGCCGGCATCGGCGAAACGCGCGAGGCGGCGATGATCTGGGGCGTCATCAACGCTGAGAAGACGCTGATGGCGGGCTTCACGACGGCGAGGAATGTCGGCGCCGGCGATTATGCGGATGTCGCCTTGCGCGATGCGATCAATGAAGGGCTGGTTCCCGGCCCTCGTCTTTACGTTTCGGGGCCGTCGATCGGCATCATCGGCGGGCATTGTTCCGACTACAACATTCTGCCGAATGATTTTCAGATGTTGGGGCCGGGCGCGGCGACGGGGCCGTGGGAAATGCGCGCGAAAGTCCGCACGAACATCAAATACGGCGCCGACCTCATCAAGACATGCTCGACGGGCGGCGTCTTTTCAAAGGGCACGATTCCGGGCGCTGAACAGAACACGGTCGAGGAGCTGTCTGCGATCGTCTCGGAAGCGCACCAGCGCGGCCTCAAGGTCGCCAGCCACGCGCATGGAGCCGCCGGAATCAAGAACGCGATCAAGGCAGGCGTCGATACGATCGAGCACGCCTCCTATCTCGACAAGGAGGCGATCAACATGGCGAAGTCAAAAGGCGTCTATCTCGCCATGGACATCTACAACACCGAATACACGCAGGCCGAAGGCCGCAAGAACGGCGTTCTGGAAGAATCCCTGCGCAAGGACGCCGAGATCGCCGAAATCCAGCGCGAGAGTTTCCGCGCGGCTGTGAAAGCCGACGCGAAAGTCGTCTACGGCACGGACAGCGGCGTCTATCCGCATGGCGATAACGGCAAGCAATTCTCTTGGATGGTCAAATACGGCATGACGCCGATGCAGGCGCTGAAATCAGCGACCGCGCTCGCCGCCGAAGCGCTCGGCAAGGAAAAGGAACTCGGCCGGATCGCTCCCGGCTACGCCGCCGACATCATCGCCGTCGAGGGCGACCCGCTTGAAGATGTGACCGTTCTTGAAACCGTCGGCTTCGTCATGAAGGGCGGCGCGGTGTTCAAGGAATAAGACCGATAACGGCGAATAATAGGGCGCAAATGAAACTGACCAGAAGAGAAATCGGCGCGCTGGCGGCGATCGGCGCGGC
>CALAZI010000195.1 GCA_937895955.1 uncultured Alphaproteobacteria bacterium
CGCACAACAAGCTCGCCGAGATTATGGCGCTGACGGCGACGCGCCCGCCGCGTCCCTCCGAATCGCCGAAATACCGCGAGACCTTCGCGATTTCGCAATCGATGGAAGCCTGGCGCTCGGCGAAGATGAAAAAGGCGGGATGAGGCGGGGCGGGGCGCACTAGAGGTAAGAGATCCACCAGTCGCGCCGCTTGCGTTTAAACGCCGCCCAATGCGCGCAGAGCGGATACAGGAGCGCAAGCACGACCGCCCAGGCCGCGTAAACGTAAGGCAATGAAAACCCGACAGTCTGAAACCCGCCCGGTGCCGCGAGGACATTCGCCATATAGTCGAACAGCGGATTGACGTCGCGGCCGACCGCCGCATTCGCCGCAATCGCCAGCGCATGCGTCAGATAAACGTGCAGAACATAAAACAGGAATGGAGCGGCGCCGAAGGTCGCAAGCGCCTTCGCTATAGGTCCGCGCAATCGCGTGAGAAGCGGCCAAGCCGTGAAAACCGCGCCGAGCGTTGCGAGCACAAACATGAGAGAGGGCGGGTACTTCTGAACATTGAAAAAAGCCATGACCATGGCGGCGGCCGTTTCCGCTTCGCGCCAATCGGCCAGCGCTCCAAACGGGCCGGCGGCGGTTGCGACGGCTGCGTCGCCGTATAATCCAAATCCGCGAAGCGCAAGAAACAACGCCAGAAATACAATACCGATAATGAGGATGATGCGATCACGGGTTGCGGGCGGCGACGAAAAGAGCCGACCAAGCCCAAAACCGAAGGCGATCACCCCTGTCCAGGGCAGAATCGGATAAGCGAAAAGAACGATCGGACGGCCGTCGGCGAATATCGGGCCTCCCGAATGTAAGGCGACCCATATGACGCTGAATGCGCCGAACGACTCCGGCGGGACGAAATCAAGAAGATTATGGCCGGCGATGATCATAACGCCCAGCGCCAACACCGCAATTTGCGGCGCCCAGAACAAACCTGCGAGAGCGATCATGCACCATCCGATCGTCCAGATTACTTGCAGGAACAAGACATACGGATAGCTGAACGACCATCCGAAACTGAGTACTGTCAACTCAAGGAATATGAGCCACAAACCGCGCGTCGCCAGCAAACGTGAAAGCGTCTTTCTGCTCTTTCCTCTCTCAAGCTGAAGCGAAGCGGAAACTCCAGCCAGCAGAAGAAAGGTCGGCGCGCAAAGATGCGTAATCCATCGCGTCAAATAGATTGAAGTCGTCGTTTGAGCTGCGTCCAGCGGATCAAACGCGAAAGCGAGATTGTGAAAATAGTCGCGCGCGTGATCGAGCGCCATCAAGACGATCGCGAACCCGCGCAGCATGTCGATCTCAGGGATGCGGGTGACGCGCGCATGCTCCGCCCCCGCGAATGCCGGATTCTTTTTTGCAAGAAACATTCTATTATCCTCAGATTTTTTGCGCGCCGAGCGCTCGAGCCAACGCCGCGGACCAGCGCAGCATCATTTGGGAGAATTCTTCATCCGTATGCTGGTCTACTGTCTTGCACCCTACTGGCGAGAGCGCCGTGTGTTCATAGGAAGCGGAAACGACCGCAGCGGCGTCACCTCCTTCGACCGAAATATCAAGGCGCGTCACCACGTCCCCCGGCGTCACCTTTATCATTGTCAGTTTTTTCGATTCAGGATCGTAAATCGGAGTCGTCCAGATCGCTTCGGAGCAGGCGTTTGCGCTGTAATCGGAAGCGCCGCCCGGCGTCGTAAAAATGCAATCCTGCTCAACGAGGCCAGACTTCGAGAGAATGAGGTTTGTGGTCCAGCCCGGTTCCCATTCATATTCCCGAACCGGGCACATCAAGGAGAACACGCTCTCCGGCGGCGCGGCGATTTCGAACCGAGCGGCGCATTTGCGCCGATAGGGTTGTTCAATTCTCATTTTTTTCGCGCCTCAACCAGTTTGTGGCTGTCGGCGGCGGTCAGATCGAGGCCGTAGAGCTTCCTGAACTCAGCGACTAACGCCAATGTTTTAGCGCTGAATGGTTTTTTGCCTTCGAAGGCGTGCAGCACGATCCCTTCGATCAGATCGCCTAAACCCATTTCTTTTTCAGCCGCGAGCGCCTTCAGCACTTTCAAGACTCGCGCCTCGATTCGAACGCCGGTTTGCACACGTTGGATTTGTTTTGTCATGGCTTAGTGGTACCATGGTACCAATATTTGTCAACCCTCCCCGGCATCCAGCATGAGAAACCGGCCAGAATCCAAGCGAGCCGCAATGCAAGGCCTCCCAATGGGATTGCAATGGACTCTGTCTCGGCGGCAAAAAATTTCGCTCTGCGGAGCATGCTGCAGCCGATGGCCTCGCTGCTCGCATCGTCCGGCTGGCGCTCAGGCAGGATGAAAAAGGGCGGCGGGGTGAGGGTTACTTAAAACCCTTTGAGCGGCATCGCCGCCGGCCGCTGCAGCCAGTTCCATTCGGGGTAATGCGCGGCGGCCTCGATCATGTG
>CALAZI010000196.1 GCA_937895955.1 uncultured Alphaproteobacteria bacterium
TCCTTCGGTCGACGGCGGTTGCCTTTCCAATCTTGTAACGTTTTTCTTTACCCACTGTCATAAGCGCCAAATAAACGTAACCGTCTTCGGCCAAATCGCCATTACTTTTGATATCCAGACTTTCGATTTGAACGTCAGCGAATAAATGCCTTATGTCTGAAAAGTCGTCGTTTTCCCTACAAAACTGCGATAGCGCGACACACCATTCTGCTTTGTTTCCAAGATGTTTTCGAAGTGACTCGACAGGAACGGTGTCATCTTCCTTGCGCATAAGGCGAAGCTCTGGCAACGTTGGTATACGTCCTATTTTTTGTGTTGCGCGAGCAAGCCCAAGTAGGATAACGTCTCGATCCAATTTTTCTGGCGCAGAATTTGGCTCAAGTCCGGCGGCGGAGACAGCATCGCTCCATCGTGCCCACCAACGTCGAATGTCAGATTCTTTTATGCCGGTTTCTTTTTCAAATAGCCGTCGCCCTGGAACGGAGCCGTTACGTTCGGCAACCAACCGAATAGATTCGATGATATCTTCTCGACTAATCAAGTATTTTTGCCCCCGGTCTTTTCATCGACCCACCATCGGCAAATCCAAGCCCTTCTCCGCCGCGCAGGTCTTCGCGATGTCATAGCCGGCGTCCGCGTGGCGCATGACGCCGGTGCCGGGATCGTTCCACAAGACGCGCTTCAATCGACGCGCCGCGTCGTCGGTGCCGTCGGCGACGATGACGACGCCGGAATGCTGCGAATAGCCCATGCCGACGCCGCCGCCATGATGCAGCGAGACCCAAGTTGCGCCGCCGGCGGTGTTCAACATTGCGTTCAGCAAGGGCCAGTCCGACACCGCATCCGATCCGTCCTGCATCGCCTCCGTTTCGCGATTGGGCGAGGCGACGGAACCGGAGTCCAAGTGATCGCGCCCGATGACGACCGGCGCTTTCAATTCGCCCTTTGCGACCATTTCGTTGAAAGCAAGGCCGAGACGATGGCGATCGCCAAGACCGACCCAGCAGATGCGCGCCGGCAATCCCTGAAACGCAATGCGTTCCTTCGCCATATCGAGCCAGCGATGAAGATGACGATCGTCAGGCAGAAGTTCTTTCACTTTCGCATCGGTTTTCGCGATGTCTTCCGGATCGCCGGAGAGCGCAGCCCAGCGGAACGGTCCGACGCCCTTGCAAAAGAGCGGGCGCACATAGGCGGGAACGAAGCCCGGAAAATCGAAGGCGTTCTTGACGCCTTCATCGAAGGCGACCTGACGGATATTGTTGCCGTAGTCGAATGTCGGAACGCCTTGCTTGTGAAACTCAAGCATCGCCTCGACATGTTTCGCCATCGATGCGCGCGCCGCGCGCTCGACTTTTTTCGGATCGCGTTCGCGCAAACTGATCCATTCATCGACCGTCCAGCCGATGGGGAGATAACCGTTGACCGGATCATGTGCGGATGTCTGGTCCGTCACCGCATCGGGCTTTACGCCGCGCCGAATAAGCTCCGGCAAGATTTCCGCCGCATTGCCGAGAAGGCCGATCGAAACGGCGCGTTTTTCCTTCTTCGCCTGCTCGATGCGCGCGAGCGCGTCACCCAAATCGCGCGCCTGTTCGTCGAGATAGCGCGTTTCAAGACGCTTATCGATGCGCGATTGCTGGCATTCGATGGCGAGGCACGCCGCGCCCGCCATGACGGCGGCCAAGGGCTGCGCGCCGCCCATGCCGCCAAGCCCCGCCGTCAAAATCCATTTGCCGGCGAGATCGCCGCCGAAATGCTGGCGACCCATCTCGACGAAGGTTTCATACGTGCCCTGAACAATGCCCTGTGAGCCGATATAGATCCACGAGCCCGCCGTCATCTGGCCGTACATCATCAGGCCCTTGGCGTCGAGTTTGTTGAAATGCTCCCATGTCGCCCATTTCGGCACGAGATTGGAATTCGCGATCAAAACGCGCGGGGCATCCTTGTGCGTCGGGAAGACGCCGACAGGCTTGCCGGACTGAATCAGCAGCGTTTCATCTTCATTGAGGCGTTCGAGCGTCTCGACGATCTTGTCGAAACATTCCCAGTTGCGCGCCGCGCGGCCGATGCCGCCATAGACGACGAGCGCGTGCGGGTCTTCGGCGACGTCGGGATCAAGATTATTCATCAGCATACGGACGGCAGCTTCCGTCGTCCAGCATTTCGCTTTGATTTCGGTTCCCGTGCGGGCGCGGATTGTGCGGGCGTTCCGTCTCGTTCCGGTCATTTATCCTCATCCTCGCCGCCGATGACGAGCCTTTCCGGGCCGCGATGCGCGATCCAGTAGGCAAGCTCCGACGGGTGTTCGATGTCC